>JANORI010000254.1:0-10225 GCA_031415235.1 Acidobacteriota bacterium
GATTCAGGAAGGCGCGCTGCTCGTGGCCGTGCTCTCCCTCATCGTGCTCGTGACGTGGGAGCGGCCATTCATCAAGCGCATCAAGGCGTCGCTCTGGATCCAGGGGCCACTCGTGGCGGTGATGCTCGGCATCGTGCTCAACGAGGTGTTCAGGGCGCTGGCGCCAGGGCTGGCCATCGCCTCGACGCATCTGGTGCAGCTGCCGGCCACGACGGGCCTGTCTGGCCTGGGGGCGTTGCTGTCGTTCCCCGACTTCACGCAGGTTGGCAACGCCGCCGTCTACCCGACGGCCATCACGCTGGCGGTCGTCGCCAGCCTCGAGACGCTGCTGTCCGTCGAAGCGACCGACCGGCTCGACCCCGAGAAGCGGGTGACCCCGACGAATCGCGAACTGAAGGCGCAAGGCCTCGGCAACATGCTGTCGGGGCTGATTGGGGGCCTTCCGGTCACACAGGTCATCGTGCGCAGCTCGGCCAACATTCAGTCGGGCGCAAAGTCCAAGACCTCCGCCATCCTGCACGGCGTGCTGCTGCTCGTGGCGGTGATGTCGGTTCCCGCGTTGCTCAACCGCATCCCGCTGGCCACGCTCGCCGCGATTCTGCTCACGGTGGGCTACAAGCTGGCCAAGCCGGCACTCTTCCAATCGATGTACAAACTCGGCTGGGGTCAGTTCCTGCCCTTCATGGTCACCGTCGTGGGCATCCTGACCACCGACCTCCTGGTGGGCATCGCGCTGGGCATGGCGGTGGCGGTGTTCCAGATCCTGCTGACCAACTACAGCAACCCCTACTTCGTGGATGAGCAGGCGCACCACGCTGGCGACGCGTGGCACCTCACGCTGTCGGAAGACGTGTCGTTCCTGAACCGCGCCGTCATCATGCGCACGCTCAACGAGATTCCGCCGGGCTCGAAAGTCGTGCTCGACGCGACGCGCTCGGTGAACATCGACTACGACGTCTACGAAGTGATCAAGGAATACGAGCAACGCGCCAAGATCATCGACGTGGACCTCACCGTGAAGGGGCTCTACGGCCCGCGTAAGCGTGGCGACGACCCCGTCAGCAAGGTACAGCGCATGATTCGCCGCGAGACCCGTCGCGCCGCCGAGCGCGAAGCCGCGGGCTAGGCCGGCGTGTCGCCCGCGAGCCATACGTCACCACCGTCGTTCTACATACGGACAAGGAGTAGTCACACCATGCGTACGCAAACCAAGGACATCCAGACCGGCTGCACGCCGCACATGGCCTTCGACATCCTGCGCGAAGGCAACCGGCGGTTCGTGAGCAATCTGCGCTACAACCGCAATCTTCTCCAGCAGGTGAACGACACGTCGGACGGCCAGTTCCCGTTCGCCGTGGTGCTGAGCTGTATCGACTCGCGCACCTCGGCCGAGCTCATCTTCGACCAGGGCCTGGGCGATGTCTTCAGCGTGCGCATCGCCGGCAATGTGCTCAACGAGGACATCCTCGGAAGCATGGAATTCGCGTGCAAGGTCGCCGGCTCCAAGCTCATTGTGGTGCTTGGACACTCGCGCTGTGGCGCGGTCAAGGGCGCCTGCGACTACGTGCAGATGGGACATCTCACGGGCCTGCTTGGCAAGATCAGCCCGGCTGTGCATGTCGTGGAGGCTGGGCCCGGGCGAGGCGATGCGCCGCAGGAGTTCGTGGAGCAGGTGGCCCTCGAGAACACCCGCCAGCAAATGCGCGCCATCCTCGAGCGCAGCCCGATCCTCGAGCACCTCTTCAACGAGGGCAAGATCGGCATCGTGAGCGCGATGTACTCCGTGGAGTCAGGCGAGGTCACGTTCCACGACCACCTGTTCCAGTCCGAAGGTGCGATGCCTCTTATGGCGGCCGCCGCCCGCTGAGCGGCGCTCGACCGCTACTTCACGCGCCGCCAGGTAATGCGCGAAGGCGCCATCCTGTCACGGATTGTGTCGCGCCTACGTCTACTTCTACTACTCGCAGTATGCGGAACGGTCGGATCGCGTGGGCGTGTCGGCGGCGCGCATGGCCTGGGCCGACCGCGACGCGCCACGCGGCCGCGTCGACGTCTGGAACGGCAGTGCGTGGCTGCCACCGGCTCTGGCGCCGTCGATGCCGGAGGCGGGGCGCCGAAGACGACGACCAGGGAGCCGCGTGGATCCAGCCGCTGGCGACCCCGATCTTTCCCGCCGCCCACCGGTGGGACGACCCGACGTCGCTCGTCGATGTGTTGTGGGGGCCCTCCATCCATTGGAACGCGCATCTCGAAAGCTACGTGATGCTGCTCAACAAGGCCGTGTCGAATGAGTGGCGCCAGGGCGGGGTGTTCGTCTCCTACAACCTGCGGCTCGACGACCCGGCGGGCTGGACCGCGCCCGCGCGTCTCTTCAGCGGGGGCGCGTGGTATCCGCAGGTGATCGGCCTCGATGAGGGCCAGGGCACCGACGCGTATGCCGGCGCCACCGCGCGCTTCTTCATGGCCGGCCGCAGCGATTACACGATCCGCTTCGGGCGACGCTGATCCGCACCGGCGCGATTTCCCGCGCCCGTCCGCCGGAGCGCGGTGGTACTGTGTGGCCGCCGCCGTCTTGCTTCGCGGCCGAGGCTTGTCATGAGCGCCACCCCCTCCGCCACGGCCACCGCCGCCCCCGACGACACCGGGATGTTCGCCTGGTGGCACGCGGCCGACCTGCGCGCGCGCCGCGCCTTCGTGGCCGCCTCACTAGGCTGGATGCTCGACTCGTTCGACGTAATGCTCTATTCGCTGGTGCTCGCGTCGCTCATCCAGGATCCGGTGCTGCAGCTCTCCACGTCAATGGCCGGGCAGCTCGGCGCGCTCACCCTGCTGGCGGCCGCGGTGGGCGGCGTGGTCTTCGGCGTGCTGGCCGATCGCTTCGGCCGCAAGCGCGCGCTCATGGCCGCGGTGCTCATCTACTCGGTGTTCACGGCGGCCTGCGGCCTGGTGCAGAACGTGGGGCAGCTGGCCGTGTTCCGCATTCTGCTCGGCTTCGGCATGGGCGGTGAGTGGGCCACCGGCGTGGCGCTCGTGTCGGAAACCTTCCCGGCACGGCACCGAGGCAAGGCACTGGCTTTCGTGCAGAGCTCGTGGGCCATCGGCTACGGTCTGGCCGCGGCCGTGAATCTCATCGTCATGCCGCTCTGGGGCTGGCGCGGCGTGTTCTTCGTGGGCGTGATTCCGGCGCTCTTCACCCTGTGGGTGCGCCGCAACGTCGAGGAACCGGAGCTCTGGCAGCGCACTGCGCCGGCGGCGCGGGGCCGCATCGGCGAGCTCTTCACCGGCGCGCGCGCCCGCACTACCGTCTTCCTCATCCTCATGAACGCGTGCACGCTCTTTGGCTGGTGGGGCCTGAACCTGTGGGTGCCGGCGTATCTGAACCTGCCCGTGGAGCGCGGCGGCATCGGCCTCACGTCGGCGGCCATGTCGTGGTTCGTGATCGCCATGCAAGTGGGAATGTGGTTCGGCTACATCAGCTTCGGCTACATCGCGGATGCGGTGGGACGCAAGCGCACCTACGTGTCGTTCGTGCTGATGGCGAGCGTGCTGCTGCCGCTCTACGGCTATCTGCGCGAGCCCGTGCTGCTGCTCCTGCTGGGCCCGTTCGTGGCGTTCTTCGGCACGGGCTACTACAGCGGCTTCGGGGCGGTGATCGCCGAGCTCTACCCGACTTCGGTGCGGGCCACGGCCGCGGGCGTCGGTTACAACGTGGGCCGCATCGCCAGCGCCGCAGCGCCGTTTGTGGTGGGCACGATGGCGGGGTCGCGCGGTTTCGGCGTGGCGTTTGCCATCACCGGCGCGGCCTTCTTCCTGGCAGCGCTCGCCTGGATCGGCATTCCCGACACGCAGAACAAGGAGCTCACGTCCTGACCTGGACACCGAGCGCCTGAGACACTTGACCTGCGCGCGCGCGCACTTCTATACTGCCACTCACTCATGACGGTCGGCTTCAACTCCGCTTCTCGAAAGCGTGCGACGCGAAAGCGACTCGCGGCGGAGGGCCAGGTGCGCGCCTAGCTTCGGACTAGACGTCCAGAGGTCTCGGGCACCAGAGCAACCCGCCAGCGCGCAGCGAGCGCATGGCGGGTTTTGTGTTTTCAGGCGAATCTTCAGGACAAATCCGCGGAAGGATGGGATCGATCTCATGGAGCAGCGGTCAATCGACGTAGGCGTGCTCGGCGCCACCGGAGTCGTGGGTCAGCATTTCGTGGCGCGCCTCTCGCGTCATCCCTGGTTCAAGCCGGTCTGGCTGGCCGCCAGCGAGCGCTCGGAGGGCAAGAGCTACCGGGACGCCGCGCCCTGGCGTCTGGCCACGCCGATGCCCGCCGAGGCCGCCGGCCGCACATGGATGCCTGCGTGCCGGGCCGCGCCCCGCAGATCGTGTTCTCGGGGCTCGACGCCTCGGTGGCCGGCGAGGTCGAGGGCGCCTTTGCCGCCGCCGGACACATCGTGGTGAGCAACGCGCGCAACTTCCGCATGGACCCGCTCGTGCCGCTGCTCATCCCCGAGGTGAACGCCGACCATCTGAGCCTCATCGCCGAGCAGCGCCGGGTCAAGGGCTGGACCGGCGCGATCGTCACTAATCCCAATTGCTCCACCATCGTGCTCGCGTCGGCGCTGGCGCCGCTGCGGCCCTTCGGCGTCACCAAGGTGATCGTGCAGACGATGCAGGCCGTGTCGGGCGCGGGCTACCCCGGCGTGCCGTCGCTCGACATCCTCGGCAACGTGGTGCCCTACATCGGCGGCGAAGAAGAGAAGATGGAGACCGAGACGCAGAAGATTCTCGGCACCGACGGCGGCCGGGCGCCGCACGCCATGCGCATCAGTGCCCACACCAACCGCGTGCCGGTCATCGACGGCCACACGATCACGGTCTCGGTGGAGTTCGCGACGGCGCCCGACCTTGCCGAGATCGTCGAGGCCATGCGCACCTTCAAGGGCCGCCCGCAGGAACTGGGCCTGCCGAGCGCGCCCCATCCCGCCATTGAAGTGATGGCCGAGGCCAATCGTCCCCAGCCCCGGCTCGACGTCGACCGCGGCGACGGCATGACTGTGTGCGTGGGCCGCGTGCGCCCCTGCCCGGTCTTCCACGTGAAGTTCGTGGCTCTTGCCCACAACGTGGTGCGCGGTGCCGCCGGCGCGGCGATTCTGAATGCGGAATTGATGGTGGGGGAAGGGCTCATCTAGATGGTCGTCATGAAGTTCGGCGGGACGTCGGTGGCAGACCGGCCGGCAATCGAGCGCCTGATGGCGATCGTGCGGCGGCAGCGAGACAAGGACACGGCGTCGCCCTCCGGCGCGCACGGCCCGGTGGTGGTGGTGTCGGCGCTCTCGGGGGTGACCGACCGGTTGCTTGGCGTTGCCGCCGAAGCCGGCGCTGGTGATGCCGAAGGCGCGCGCCACAACTTGCGCGACCTGCGGGCCCGGCACATCACCGTGTCCGAGGTCGTGACCGACGAGGCGCTCCGCGCCGGGGTGCGCGCCGGCATCAACGCCGAGTTCGACGACCTCGAGCGCATCGTGGAGGCGCTCGGTGTGCTGCGCGAGGTGTCGCCGCGATGGCTCGACGCCATCGCCGCCACCGGCGAAGTGGTGAGCAGCCGGATCGTGGCGGCTGCCCTGGCCGCGCACGGATTGCAGGGCGCGTGGGTGGATGCGCGCCTGGCGGTCGTGACGAGTGGCGACCACACGACGGCAGCGCCGCTCTTCCCCGAAACCACCGCCGCGCTCGACACGCAGATGCGTGGCCCCCTGGCGGCGGGACAGATCCCCGTCATGGGCGGCTTCGTAGGCGCCACAGCCGCTGGCGTGACCACTACGCTCGGCCGCGGCGGCTCCGACTACTCGGGCGCCATCGTCGGCAGTTGCCTCGGCGCCGACGAGATTCAGATCTGGACCGACGTCGACGGCATGCTCACCGCCGACCCGCGGGTCGTGCCGGAGCCGCGCGTCGTGCCGCACCTCTCGTTTGCGGAGGCGTCAGAACTCGCGTATTTCGGTGCGAAGGTACTGCACCCGGCCACCATTCAACCGGCCGTGGCGCGCAACATCCCGGTGCGTATTCTGAACTCGAAGCGCGTCGAGGCGCCCGGCACGCTCATCACCGCCGAGCGGCCCCCGAGCGACGGCACGCTGACGGCGCTGGCGTCCAAGAAGCACGTGACCGTCGTGGACATCACGTCCACGCGGATGCTGATGGCGCACGGCTTTCTGCGCCGGCTGTTCGAGGCGTTCGAGCGCTACAAGACGCCGGTGGACGTCGTGACAACCTCCGAAGTGAGCGTGTCGGTCACGGTTGATGACCGTCGCCACCTGCCCGAGATCGTGGCCGCGCTGTCGGAGTTTGCCGAGGTCTCGCCCGAGCACGACTTGGCCATCGTGTGCGCGGTAGGCGAGGGCCTGCAGCAGGATCCGACCCTTGTGGGCCAGGTGCTTCAGGCGGTCGGCGACGTGCCCGTGAAGCTGCTCTCGCAGGCGGCGTCCCGGCGTAACATCACGTTCGTGATTCGCGAAGCCGACGTGCCGCTCGTGCTGGGACGATTGCACGACCACTTCTTCACGCCGGCCGACGCGGGAGACCGCGCGTGAACCGGCTGCTGCTCGTGGGCCACGGCCGCATGGGGCAACTCGTTGAGCAGTTGGCGCCAAGCTACGGCTTCGAGCTGGCCGGCATCGTGACCGAGCAGGATCCCGACGGCTTCACGCGCGACTACGGCCGCATCGATGTCGCCATCGACTTCACGCTGCCCTACGCCGTGCCGGTGAACCTGCCCAAGCTCGTCGCCCGCGGCGTCAATGTGGTCGTGGGCACCACGGGCTGGCAGGACCACGAAGCGGCACTACGAGCCGAGGTAGCGCGCGCGGGCACGGCGGTGCTGGCGTCGGCGAACTTCTCACTCGGGATGAACCTGTTCCAGCTGCTGGCGGAAGAGGCGGCGCGCCGGTTCGATCCCCACGCGGATTTTGGCGCGTGGATTCACGAGTTGCACCACGCCGCGAAGAACGACGCGCCGTCGGGTACCGCGCTGATGCTGCAGGGAGCAATGGTATCGGCGGGATATACGCGCAACATCGACGTAGCGGCCACTCGCGCCGGGTCTATCCCCGGTACCCATACGATTGGCTTCGATGGGCCGTCAGAGACGGTCACCCTCACCCACCAGGTACGCGACCGCGGCGTCTTCGCCCGCGGCGCGCTCGAGGCCGCGCGCTGGCTGGTGGGCCGGCGTGGCTGGTTCACGATGCGGGATTTCTTGATGGCCGGGCAGGCCACGACAGACACGGGAGACTGACATGCGCACGACGTTCACCGGAGTAGGCACGGCGCTCATCACCCCCTTCACGCCCACCGGTGCGGTTGACGAGGCGGCGGTGCGGCGCCTGGCCCGCCGCCAGATCGACCTCGGCGTGCACTTCCTGGTGCCGTGCGGCACGACTGGCGAAGTGCCCACACTGAGCGCCGACGAGCGCCGCCGGGTGGTCGAGATCGTGGTCGACGAAGCGGGCGGGAAGACCCCCGTACTGGCCGGCGCCGGCGGCTACGACACGCGCGAGATCGCGCACGCTGCCACCGAAATGCAGAAGGCGGGAGCCACGGGTCTGCTGTCGGTGACGCCGTACTACAACCGCCCGACGCCCGAGGGGTTGTACGCCCACTACCGGGCGATTGCGGATGCCACGCCGCTGCCGATCATCGTCTACAACGTGCCCGGCCGCACCGGCTGCAATGTGGACGCGCCCACCGTGGCGAAGCTCGCCACCATCTCCACGATCGTCGGCGTGAAGGAAGCCTCTGGCAGCATGTCGCAGATGGCCGACATCGTGCGGGCGGTGCCCGACGAGTTCCTCGTGCTCTCGGGCGACGACGCGTTGACCGTGCCCCTCATGGCGATTGGCGGGCGCGGCATCATCTCAGTGTGCTCGAATCAGATTCCGCGCGAGATGGCCGACATGGTCGAGGCCGCTGAACGCGGCGACTTCGCGGCCGCGCGCACGAGCCACCAGCGGTGGCTGGGCCTGATGCAGGTGAACTTCTGCGAGTCGAGCCCCGGTCCGGTGAAATTCTCGATGGCCGCAATGGGCTTGTGTGGTGAGTACTTCCGCCTGCCGATGGTGCCGCCACGGGCGTCCTCGCGCGAGAAGGTGTTGGCCGCCATGCGCGAGCTGGGTCTGCCGATCGTGGCCGGCGCCGCGGCCTGGCTGAGAGACGACGCATGACCTTGAAAGACGTGATCGAAGGGCTCTTTGCCGCCGGCGAGGGCGCCGACAGGGACGCGGCGCGCGAGGCGTTCCGTCAGTTGCAGGAACGGCTCGGCGCGGGCGACGTGCGGTCGGCCGAGCCCGATGCCGCGTCGGCCACCGGCTGGCGGGTCAACACGTGGGTCAAGCAGGGGATTCTGCTCGGCTTCCGCTTCGGCGATGTGAGTGACATGTCGGCGGGCGGGCTGCCGTTCTACGACAAGGACACGATGCCGCTCAAGCGTCCGGGTACCCACGCCGGGATCCGCATCGTGCCGGGCGGCTCGTCGGTGCGCGAGGGCGCGTACCTGGCCAAGGGCGTGATCTGCATGCCGCCGATGTACATCAACATCGGCGCGTATGTGGGCGAGGGCACCCTGGTCGACTCGCACGCGCTCGTGGGATCGTGCGCGCAGATCGGCGCCCGCGTGCACCTGAGCGCTGGCGCGCAGATTGGCGGCGTCATCGAACCCGTTGGCGCGATGCCGGTCGTGATCGAAGACGACGCGCTCGTCGGCGGGAACACCGGCATCTATGAAGGGGCGATCGTGAAGCGGCGCGCGGTGATTGCCGCCGGCACCGTGCTCACCGGATCCACGCCGGTGTACGACCTGCCGAATGGCCGCATCATCAAGCCGGAGCCCGGGCAGCCGCTTGTGATTCCCGAAGGGGCCGTGGTGGTGCCGGGCGCCCGGTCGGTCACCGTGGGCGCGGGCAAGGAGTGGGGCCTGTCGCTTGCCACGCCGGTGATCGTGAAGTACCGCGACGGCAAGACCGACACGCGTACGGAGCTCGAACAGTGGATCCGGTAGACGTCGTCGCTCTGGCGCGCACCCTCATCGACATCGAGTCGACGACCGGGCAGGAAGGGCCGGTCGCCCGCGTGCTGGCCGACTACTTGCGCGGACGTGGGTACTCGGTACTCGAACAGCCCGTGGCTGGTGATCGCATCAACGTCATTGCCGCCGTGGGCGAACCAGGCGTGGTGTTCTCCACGCACTTCGACTGCGTGCCGCCGTTCTTTCCAAGCCGCGTCCAAGCCGGCATCCTGCATGGCCGAGGCGCGTGTGACGCCAAGGGCATTCTGGCGGCCATGGTCGCGGCCGCTGAACGGCTGCGCGCCGACGGCGAGACCCGCGTGGGGCTCGTGTTCGTGGCCGGGGAGGAGCGGGGCAGCGACGGCGCCAAGGCGGCCAACACCATCGCCAGCCAGAACCGTTACCTCATCAACGGTGAGCCGACCGAGTTGAAGCTCGGCCTCGCGACCCGCGGGTGCTTCCGCGTGCGCCTCACCGCGCACGGCAAGGCCGCGCACTCGGGCTACCCGGAGCTGGGCGAGTCGGCCATCGAGAAGCTCATCGACGTGCTGTGCGCGCTGCGCGCCGCGTCGTGGCCGGTCGACCCGCAGTTGGGCGTGACGCACTACACGGTTGGCCTCATCACGGGCGGTGTCGCGCCAAACGTGATTCCCCCACATGCGGAAGCGGAGGTCTTCTTCCGCACCGTCGGCGCGCACGACGAACTGCGTGCCACGCTGGCCGCCACCGTGGCCGGCCGCGTGGAGGTGCAGGAGATTCTCGAGCTGCCGGCGGTACGCCTGCACACCGTGCCGGGCTTCGACACCGAGGTCTTTGCCTACTTCAGTGACGTGCCGTTCCTGACCAACTGGGGCACGCCCTTGCTGCTCGGTCCCGGCACCATTCACGTGGCGCACACCGACCACGAGCACATCGCGATTGCCGACCTGGAGCGTGCCGTGGATCTCTACACCGACCTGGCCCGCCGGCTGTTGGCCACGCCGGCCTGAGGCCATGCGCGTCATCGCCTTCGGGCACAGCGGCGGCATGGCCCTTGGCAGCAGCCTGCTGCTGTTCGATCCCGAGACGGGAACCACCGTGGCGGTGCTGATGAACCAGGGACAGAACGCCGGCCACTTCGTGCTGGCGCCCGAGCTGCTGCGCCTCGCCACTCGCCGGTGAGCGCGTGG
>JANORI010000255.1:0-2670 GCA_031415235.1 Acidobacteriota bacterium
TCCGCGATCTGCTTGGCGATCGGCAGTGCCTCATCGAGCGGAATCGCCCCGCGGGCGATCCGCTGCGACAGGTCGTCGCCCTCGACCAGTTCCATCACGAGCGCCGTGATGCCCCCCTGCCCTGAGCCTGCCGAAGGGGCCGAAGGGCTCTCTTCGAGGCCGTAGATTGCGGCGATGTTGGGATGATTCAGCGAGGCGAGGGTCTTGGCTTCACGCGTGAACCGCGCCAGGCGCTCTGCGTCATGCGCGAACGCGTCGGGCAGGACCTTGATGGCGACGTCGCGGTCCAGCTTCGTGTCGCGCGCCCGATACACCTGGCCCATGCCCCCTTCGCCAATGGGCGCCGTGATCTGGTAGACGCCGAGACGGGTGCCAGGGGTAAGAGCCAAGTGGCTGGATTATATGGGCGTTGAGGCCACCGTGGGAGACTCGCCGCAGTCGGGTGGGCGTGGTGTCTTCTGACGGCGAACTCTGAGCACCGCCTGCTCTGGCGGTCCTCCGTGATCTGAAGTGCAGTTCTTCTCGGCGTGCAGGACGTCCCGCCAAGGCGGATCAAGGTGAGCCTCCCGCATCCGCCCGGCTGCGGCCCAGCGGCGAGGGAGGGTGGGGGCGGCTCAGTGCGTCGCTCTGCGTTCGACACGATCGGCCGCTTTACAAGTTAGAATGATTGTAAAGGAGCCAATCCGCATGGCAGCCGTCACCGTCTCGAGCAAGAATCAAATCGTCGTGCCGCGTGACGCACGACAGGCTCTGGATATTCGACCGGGCACCAAGCTCGAGGTCGTTGTCCGCGGCGACACCGTCATCCTGTTTCGCCGGCCCAAGAGCTACGCACACGCGCTCGCCGGACTCGCCAAGGGGCGGTATCCAACGGGCTATTTGGAAAAGGAGCGCGGCACCTGGTGAAGCCGGGCGACATCACCGCGTTCCTGTCTCGCCACAAGCGCATCGCCATTGACACCAGCCCCTTCATCTATCACCTGACCGGCGATGTGCGCTACACGGCGTTCACCGGACCGCTCTTCTCGTGGATTGAGCGCCGGAAGGATTGTGCCGTGACTTCGACCATCACGATGGTCGAGCTGCTGACCGGTCCGTACAGCGACGGGGACCAGGCACAGGCCGACGCCATCTACGCGTTGGGTTCCAGATTTCCGAACCTGTCATGGGTGGCGCCGACACTGGCGATCGCCGATCGGGCCGCCTGGATGCGGGCTCGTCACCGGTTGCGAACACCGGACGCGATTCAACTCGCCACCGCGATCGAGGAGAAGGCGACGGCGTTCGTATCCAACGACACCGCATTTCGCCGTGCAACGGAGCTGGAGGTGTTTCAGTTCGAATGACCGCACCGCGCATCGGTCCAGCGTAACGGCGACAGGACGACTGATATGGCTCGGCGCGAGACGTCGGGCATCGTCGCTGCTGGAGACTCGCCGCAGTCGGGTGGGCGTGGTGTCTTCTGACGGCGACCTCTGAGCACCGCCTGCTCTGGCGGTCCTCCGTGGTCTCGGGTGCAGTTCTTCTCCGCGGCAGGACGTCCCGCCAAGGCGGAGCGAAGGTGAGCCGGAGGAAGATACCGCGTCCGCCCGGCTGCGGCTCCGCGGCGCGTACGGGTGGGAGCGGCTCAGCGCGTCAGTCGGCGTCGGACACGACCGGTTCGGGTACGCCGTGGTCGCTCGCGGCCGCGCCACTGCCACTCGCGGCCTTCTTCCTGCGTGGCCGGATGTCGTACCGCTTGATCATCTCGTTGAGCGTGGTCGGCTTGATGTGCAGCAGCTCGGCGGCGCGCTTCTGCACGCCCCCAGCAGCTTCGAGCGCCGACTCGATCCACTGCCGCTCATAGGCGGCCGTCACGTCTTTGAGGGAGATGCCCTCTGGTGGCAACACGACGTGCGGCGTGACGCTGCGCGGCGCCCGGCGCACGTTCTCGGGAATCATTTCGGGAGTCAGCACGCGGCCCGGTGTCAGCACGACGCCGCGCTCGATGACGTTCTCGAGTTCGCGCACGTTGCCCGGCCAGTCGTAGTCCATGAGCACGTCGATGGTCTCGGGCAGGATCTCGAGCACCGGCCGCTCGTTCTCCTCGGCGTACTTCTGGAGAAAGTGCTGCACGAGCAGCGGGATGTCGGACTTGCGGTCGCGCAGCGGGGGGAGGTGGACGCTGATCACGTGGAGCCGGTAGAAGAGATCTTCGCGGAAGCGGCCCTCCTCCACCTCGCGCTTGAGATCGACGTTGGTGGCCGCGATGATCCGCACGTCCACTTTGATCGTCTCCATACCGCCCAGGCGCATGAACTCACGCTCCTGCATCGCGCGCAGCAGCTTGGCCTGCGTCTCGACCGAGACGTTGCCGATCTCGTCGAAGAAGATACTGCCCTTGTCGGCCAGATCGAACAGGCCTTTCTTGGGGTAGACGGCACCGGTGAAGGCGCCCTTCACGTGCCCGAACAGGGTTGATTCCAGGAGATCCGGCGGCAGGTTGCCCGAGTTCACCGTGACGAACGACTTGTCGGCGCGGGCGGAGTTGCTGTGGATGGCGCGGGCCACGAGTTCCTTGCCCGTGCCGCTCTCGCCGGTGATGAGGATCGTGGAGCGGCTGGGCGCGGCCTGGATCACCAGGTCGAACACCTGCTTCATCTGCGGGCTGTTGCCGATGATGCCGGCAAA
>JANORI010000256.1:0-3515 GCA_031415235.1 Acidobacteriota bacterium
GGGTTCGCCGCCGCCGCGCCATCCGGCACCTACGTGTTGAGCGTGCGAGCGGTCAACGCGTGTGGGTCCGGTCCCGCCACCGCGTTCCAGTCCGTCGTGATTCCTTAGGCTTTTCGTTTTCCGCGAGAGACACGCCATGCATACGCATACGCCCGCACGACGGAAGTTCCTGAAGCTGAGCTCGCGCCTCGCGACGCTCGGTCTCACCGGACTGGGTTTCGGCCCCAGCCGTTCCTGGTTCGTCACCGACGCGTCCGCCGCACCCGCGCTCACCGACTACAAGGCCCTGGTGTGCGTGTTCCTGTTCGGCGGCAACGACGGCAACAACATGGTCGTGCCCATCGACGCGGCGAAGTTCACGGCCTATACCTCCCTGCGAGCCGGCGTGGCGCTGACGCCGAGCCGGCTGCTCTCGCCCATCGTGGACCCGTCTGGGAACCAGTACGCGCTGAACAACAACCTCACGGAGTTGAACAGCGGCTTCGGCCTCAGCAAGCTGGCCATCGTGCTCAACACGGGCTCGCTCGAGCGGCCCCTGACCCGGGCCGAGTACCAGCAGGGACTGTTGGCGCCCGCCAATCTGTTCTCACACTCGGACCAGTCCCTGCAGGCGCAGACGGGCTCGTCGCAGAACCTGACCACGGGCGGCTGGGGCGGCCGGCTGCTCGATGTGTTCGGCGTGAACGACACGCTCGGGGCCGTGTCGGTCTCGTCGCCGGCGATGTTCCTGCAGAGCGGCGGCGGCGCGCCCAACGTGATTCCGCCGGGCGCGAGCCTCGGGCTCTCCGGCATGTCCATCTCTCCGTCGTCGGCGGCCGACGCTCGCAGAGCGGCGGTGTCGGCGATGCTGGCGATGGACGGCGGCAGCGCGCTCCGCGCGGCGGCCAACGATTCGTTTGCCGATGGCCTGCAGCTGGCCGCGACGCTCGCCGGCACCACCACGACCATCACCACGGTGTTTCCCGGCAACGGCCTTGGCACGCAGCTGCGCGAAGTCGCCAAGCTCATCAAGATGCGATCGCAGATTGGTCCCGGCCGTCAGGTGTTCTTCTGTTCGATGGGCGGCTATGACACGCACACGTCGCAGGACGGCAACCATCCCGGGCTGCTCCGCGAGCTGTCGTCGGCCATGGCCGCCTTCTACGTCGCCACTGAAGAGATCGGCATGGTCAACAACGTGACCGCCTTCACCCAGTCGGACTTCGGCCGCACGCTGCAGCCCAACGGCACCGGCACCGATCACGCGTGGGGCAATCAGCAGTTCGTGCTTGGCGGCGCGGTGCGCGGCGGCATCTACGGACAGCAGCCCGAGCTGGCGCTCGGCGGGCCGGACGACTCCGGCAATCGCGGCGCGTGGATTCCGAAGATCAGCACGTCGCAGTTCGGGGCCACGCTCGGCAAATGGTTTGGCGCGTCGCCCGGGGAACTGGCCGCCACCTTCCCTACCCTGAACAACTTCACCACCAAAGACGTCGGCTTCATGCTGTAGGGCCGTCGTCTCGCGCGTCGCGTCGGCATTTCAGGCCCGCCCGGCATCCGCGCCGGTGCGGGCCCTACTTCGTACGTGGCGCGCCGACGGCCCAGTCGTAGTGCGCGGTGGCCAGGACGAGCATCTCGGGCACGTCCTCGGCCAGCAGATACCGCTCGTGAACGAGCGTCAGCGCGGCCAGAGCCACGCGGCCCACATAGTCTTCGCGGCTCGCATACCGCTCCTCGATCGATCGACGTCCGTCGCCCGTGCGGTCGCGGTCCGCGCGGGTACGCGGCAGCGGCAGATACGACCCGATCTCGCTGGCGAGCCGGTCAGGCGCGCCAATCGACGGGTGGCGATAGTTCCATCCGGTGTGCGTCGCCAGCGGCACGGCAATCTGCGGCAAGCGAATACCGCCGCGGCCGTTGCCGGCGTCGTCCACCGCCGGCACCCGGCTTACAAAGGCCGGTCCGAGTGCGGGCGGCTCCCTGGTGACAATGCCCTTGGCCCACTCTGGGCCGAGGTCCAGGCGGTAGGTCGTCATCGGGGCCTGCGGCAGCGCGAATCCGGGTACGGCGGGCCAGCCGGCCTGTTCGGGCGAGGTGAGTGTGCCGTCGGCCAGCGTCGGGTAGCGACTGGGCGGTGGTACCGTGCCGTCTTCAATCCAGGCGTCGAGCGCGCGGAACACCGCGCGAATGACCGGGGTGTAGACCAAGGGGTTCATGTCGGCCTGACCGACGAAGTCTTTGTCGGCAAACGGCGCCGGAGGAAACGCCCCGACGATGTGCGGTGCCGACGCCACCATGTAGATGCGGCTCGTGTCGGGCGGCGGCACGTCGCGTGTGCCGGTCACGTCGGTGTGGACGAGCGAGCCGGCACGGTTGAAGTACTCGGAGTTCGTGAGCACGTGGACGAACTTCGGGACGGTGTTCGTGCGCCGGGCGCGGGCCAGCAGGCCGTCGGTGATGCCGGTCAACGGATCGGTCTGGTCGTCGTCGGTGAAGGGGAACATGTCGACCGGGTACTGGATATTGAAGTGCTGGAGCTGGTCGCGGGACTGTTGCCCGAACCGGTGGTTGAAGCTGCCACGTCCCGCGCCGCCCACCTGGTCGAAGACTCCATCGAACACGATGCGGCCCAGTTCGTCTTCGTTGAAGCCCTGGTAGACAAAATGGCGCAGGAAGCGCCCGGTCTGCGAGATGCCCCAGCCAAGCGCATGACGGAGGCCTGGCGAGGGATTCCCCTCTGCAGCCGTCGAATACTTGAAGAAGCTGATGAGATCGCGCGTGCCGGCCAGGCCCACGCCGACCACGCGCGGATCGCGCGCGCGATAGACGACGTCGTAGATGCGCCCGGCCTGGAATCCGCCATCAAGGGTGACCGTGGCTGGGCCGTCGAAACGCCAGTGGGCTCGCGGCACTACGGTTGGGCCGTCGGCCGGGAGCGTGCGCACGTACATGACGTGGTCGGCACTCTGGGGATCGACGACGGGATAGGCGTCGTGCCCGCGGTCGGCCACCGAGGCCACGGTGGCGTTGGCGCCGGGAATGAAGTTGCCGCGCACGAGGCCCGTGATGGCGCGCCCCGCGTCGGTGGCCGCCGGAATCGCCATGCGCATGCGGCCGGCCGGCACGTCCCACTGCCATCCCATCCACAGCAGCGTGAAGCCCTGCTGCATCAACGCGGCGTTGCCGAAGTCGGCGGCGCTGGTGGGATTGTCGACACCGAGTCCGCCCTGGAACACCGGCAGAATGCGCTTGGTGCCGCGGTTGCCGGCCTCATAGAACAGTCGCCCGTTGCCGCGCGCCGGGTCCACGGGCTTGAGCAGGTAGAAGTCGGCGGAGTACTCGACGAGGCCCTGTGCGGTCCTGGGCGCGAGCGGCAGATCGACGATGCCCAGATTACGCGGTGCCTTCGGGTCGAGGGCGAAGTGGACCGTGCCACTCAGCTTCTCATACGGACCCGCGGCACCGAACGCCCGGCCGTTCAAGACGACTTCGCGACGCGTGATCTCGAGGCGCGTCACGCCGGCCTCACTTGGTGT
>JANORI010000257.1:0-1694 GCA_031415235.1 Acidobacteriota bacterium
AGGGCGCGGAGTGCGGGTGGGAGAAGTGGTGGAGCGGCTCTACCGCGACATCCGCGCGCTCAGGATCTACGAAGGCGCCACCGAGGTGCAGCGACTGCTGGTGGGGCGCGAAGTGCTCAGAGCCGCGAAGGGTGCGGCGCACCCATCGACGTGAACACGGAGGACCGGCCGTGAATCCCTCACTCAATCCGAGCGCACACCTCGACCCCTGGCCGCGGCAGCAGTTGCCGCCGGCCTCGGAGTGGCCAGAGCTGCACCTCGAGGCACCGTATGCCTATCCGCCGCGCCTCAATGCCGCGGTACGTCTCCTCGACGAGGCGGTGCGTGAGGGCCATGGAGCGCGCACGGCGCTGGTCACCGCCGACGCACAGGGTGGCTGGGTGCACACCACCTACGCCGAGCTCCTGGCCGAGGTCGACGCACTCGCGGCCGTGCTCGTGTGCGACCTCGGGCTCGTGCCAGGCAACCGCGTGCTGCTGCGCGGCTTCAATGGCCGCTGGATGGCGGTCGCCTCGCTCGCGACGCTCAAGGCGGGGCTCGTCGCGGTCACGACCATGCCGTTGCTGCGCGCCGTGGAGCTCGGCGTCATGAGTGAGCGCGCGCAGTGCACGGCGGCGCTCTGCGACGTGCGACTCGCCGATGAACTGCGCCGGGCCGCCGGGTCGACGCTGGTGCCTGCCGCGATCCATTGCTGGGGCACCGACGCGGCCGACGGTCTCGAAGCGCGGATGCGGGCGCGCGTCGAGCCGTTCACCGCCTGCGAGACCTCGAGCGACGACGTCTGCTTGATCGCGTTCACCTCCGGCACGACCGGCGTGCCCAAGGGCTGCTTGCACTTCCATCGTGACGTGATGGCGATGTGCGATGGATTCTCGGCCCAGGTGCTCGGCCTCAGCGCGATCGATCGCTGCATCGGGACGCCGCCGCTGGCCTTCACCTTCGGGTTCGGCGGACTGCTCGCGTTCCCTCTGGCCGCGCGCGCGAGCACGGTGCTGCTCGAGCGGTCGACACCCGAGTTGCTTCTCGAGGCGGTCGCGGCTACGGGCGCGACCGTGACCTTCACCGCCCCGACCTTCTACCGTGGCATGGCGCTCGCGATGGCCAAGGAGCCTGCGCGCTTCTCGACGGCGTCGTTGCGCGCTTCGGTCTCCGCGGGCGAGGCGCTGCCCGACGCCACCCGCACGCTCTGGCGCGAGGCGACGGGAGTGGAACTCCTGGACGGCATCGGCGCGACGGAGATGATTCACATCTTCATCGCGGCGGCCGGGCGGGACGTGCGGCCCGGCGCGATCGGCCGTGCGGTGCCGGGGTACACGGTCGCCATCCTCGACGACGAACTGCGACCCGTCGCGAGCGGCGAAGTGGGCCGCCTCGCGGTGCGCGGCCCGACGGGATGCCGCTACATGAACGACGCACGACAGCGCGATTACGTGCGTGGCGGCTGGAATGTCACCGGTGACGCCGCGATGGTGGACGCGGACGGCTACGTGTTCTTCAAGGCACGCATCGACGACCTGATCCTGTCGTCGGGTTACAACATCGGCGCGCCGGAGGTCGAGGCCGCCGTGCTCCAGCATCACGACGTCGCCGAGTGCGCGGTGGTAGGTGTTCCCGACCCCGATCGCGGCCACGCGGTCAAGGCGTTGGTCGTGCTCAAGGCGGGAGTCGACGCGAATGACACGCTCGCCCGCGAG
>JANORI010000258.1:0-2102 GCA_031415235.1 Acidobacteriota bacterium
CCGGCACCGTGCGTTCGCTGAACTTCTCCAACCCGGGTGTCAACTTCGGCGGTGCGCCGACCGGTGCGGCCCTGCAGAACAACGCGACCTCGATGAACAACGTTCGTACGGCGGTGGCGAACTGGCGGCAGCAGACCGACGAGTTCCCGGTCACGAATCTGTGGGCGCCTTCCGACCAGATGGATCTCCGCGCCGGTCAGACGACCACGCTGTGGGCCTATGTGATCAACAAGACCCCGTATACGGCCACGGCCAACCAGCGCGTCTGGTTCTGGAACGATGGTCCGGGTGCGGGCCCTGGCGAAAGCTGGGTTGGCTCGGCGCCGCTGACGGGTCTTGCACCCAACGCCGGCGGGTGGTACGCCTTCAACTGGACCATCCCGACCAACGCCAACCCCGGCGCGTGGGTCTACTGGTCGATCGTCTGGGACTCCGCCCTGGGTGAGTACCGGTCGAGCTGGCGCGGCCCGCAGGCGTTCACGGTTCTGAGCCTCGCCGCCAACATCCCGAACACGTGGCCGGTCGCCAACTCGCAGGCGGGCCAGGTCGATTCCCCACTGTGGGCGTACGTGAACAACATTGGCTCGGGCGCGTTTCCGGCCAACACCTATGTCTACTACTGGGTGAGCGGTCCCGGCCTGAACGGTTACGTGGGCTCCACCTCGGTCTCGGGGCTCAGCCCTGGCGCTGGGGCCTGGTATGTCCACAACTGGGACATCCCGGTCAACCGGGCGGCTGGGGCGCACACCTACTGGGCGATTGTCTGGAACCAATCGGCAAACGGCGTCTGGCGGGTTCTGAGCGCTTGGTCGCCCAGCCAGACGTGGACCATCACCGCAGCCCCGGCCTACTACGGCAATGTCACGCAGACCTGGCCGGTCTATCGGGCCGGAACCAGCACCGCGCCGACGCGCGGATTCCCGGCCCGTCTGTGGGGCTACGGGTATAACTCTGGCACGGCCGCACACGATGCGAATGTGTATCTGTGGTACTACGTCACCGGGCCGGGCGGCTACGCCGCCTACGTGGGGTCGGTCGTCACGACCGGCCAGGCGTCTGGCACGACGGTCTGGAGAAATTACGACTGGACCATCCCGGGTGCCGGAGCTCTTGGGACGTACACCTACTTCGGCAGCTTCTGGCGATGGAATGGTTCCGCGTGGGTCGCCATCGGGCCGTGGAGTGCCGGCCGTGCCTTCGGTGTCGCGTCGGACCAGGGGCTGGACGTGCCGGCTGGCGACCTTCAGGTCGCGGCGCTACCGCGCAATATCCCTGCGCCGCCGCCGCTGAAGAAGTAGGAGGACGGCTCCCGGGCACGTGTTGACGCTCGAGAGGCTGGATGCCCTGTGGGAATCCAGCCTCTTCCTTTCCTGCCACACGGCCTTGCCAGGCCCGGCGGTTGGACGTACGATGGTCGTCGCGCCGGGAGGGGCGACGCACGCATGAAAGCCCTACGATCGACATCAACGGCGATCGCGATTGCCAGCTGTATGGCCTGCGGCGGCCACCCGATGAGTCCCACTGAGCCGACACGTTCCGCTTCGGCCGCGTCGCCCACGGCCGCAGCCACGGCTGCGCAGTGCACCAGCGGCCTTTTCACGGAGGCGACCAGGGCCGGCGAGGTGGACCTCAGCGGTGCTCGTGGACTGGTTCGACTCCGTCACGTGGAGATCGATTTGGCGGGTTTCCGGAAGGCGGCGGCGGAGGGCGAGCCGCTGACCTTGAACCTGTTTCCGGACGTGTGTCTGGAGGGGCATCCGGCCGAGGTCAGCTTCGACGGGGCCGGAGGCGTGATCTGGACCGGCCACATACAAGGTGAGCCGGACAGCGTTGTGGCGACGCTGGTCGTCGCTGCCGACGTTCTCGTGGGCAGCATCGTTGCCGCGGGTCCCAAGTCTTTCCAGATCGCGTATGCCGGCAACGGCGTCCATGTCGTGCTGCAGATCAACCCCGCCGCGTTTCCACCGGACTAGACCCATGCCGACCGTCAGGTTCAGCCTCGTTCCTCCGTTGATGGCAGTCGTCCTCGTGATGTGCACTGCATGCGAGGGCACCAATGGAGCGTCTACCATGGCGGCGACAAACCAAGCAGCACCTGGGCA
>JANORI010000259.1:0-5577 GCA_031415235.1 Acidobacteriota bacterium
GAAAGTCCGGCGAGCACCGAGACCGACGAGGCGCCTCGGCACCCCAACGCGGCTGCCGCGTCGGGGACCCCGCCCCGCGGGCCAGGCGCGACGACGGCCGGGGCCCCCGCCGCGCGTGGTGTGCGCGGTGGGGTGGCTGAGAATATCGGCCCATATTTGAAGAAGGAGCAACGCCGCTCGCGGGTCGGGGCCCCCGCGACGCGTGGTCTGCGTCGTGGGGTGAGGCGATGCCTCGTCGGTCGAATGCCGGCGGACTTTCACCACGGGCTGCTAGGGCACGACCAGCACCACTTCAGATGACACCGGACCCGCTCCTGCGCCGTTCACTGCCACCATGCGCAAGTAGTACGTGCCCGCGGGCACGGGCCCCGATACGGAGACACCCGACACCGGCACCTGGTACAGGCTCGATCCCGTGGTGGGTCCTGCCAGGATGACGTAGCCCGTGGGTGTGCCGCCACTGCCGGGCACCTGCCAGGAAATCGTCACGATGCGTCCGGCAGCGGCCGAGGCGGTGAGACTGCGCGGGGCCCCAGGCGGGGCCGTGCCCACCGTGACCACCTGGTCGGCGGTCGGCGCGCTCGCCCCCTCGGCGTTCACCGCCAGAAGGCGGATGTAATACGTGCCGTTGGGCACGTCCGGCACGACGAGTGACGTGCCCATGACCGTGGCCGCGCCGTAGTCCGAGGCGCCGGGCGCGCTGCCGGCCCGCAGTTGGAAGGACGTCGCTGTCCCGCCCGACAAGGCCGGCGTCCAGCTGATGGTCACCGTGGAACCCGACACCAGTGCGCCAAGCGCCGCAGGCGTGGACGGCGCCGAAGGGGAAGGCGGCGTGACCTGTCCGGCGGGATACACCGCCGCCACGGCGGCCAGGTCGTCTGGCTGCAGCGGCAGTCCGGTGGTGCGACCGGTGCAGCCCGACGCAATCGCCGGCGCCATCACCGCGCCACTCGCGGCGGAGTGACCAAAGCCGATGGCGTGCCCTAGCTCGTGCGTGATCATGTCTTCATAGCAGCCCGTCGACATCCAGGAGTACTTGGTCGAGACGTTGTCGGTGATGACCATGCCTTTGAGGATGCGCCAGTAGCTCACGCCGTTCACGGTCCGCCGGTCGGACGAGAAGTACGCGCCGCCAATCGCGAGCGTGCCGCTGCCATCGGCGATCTCGCCGCACGGGTCGCCGTAGGTGACCGAGATGCGCGCATCGCTCTCGCTGTTGGAGAAGCACCGGGGGCCGCGAGCCACGCCCATCTGCAGATTGAGCGAGCCTGGACCGGTCCAGGCGGCCGCCGCACGCGCCAGCTGCGTGAGGCCGCCGCCGGCAAACTGCGGATGGCCGCCGGTCTCGGTGTCCACGTACACCGCCAGGCCCGTGTCGCCCTGATGCCAACGCGCGGGCACCGACGGGTTGAGTAGCGTGAAGGACGGTCCCGCGCGACCGCCGCCAGCGTCCGGGGCGAGTGCGCCTGGGTCGGGCTGCAGCACCGCACCGGTGGCGCTGACGCGGGTGCCGGCCAGCGCCGCCAGCGCATCGAGGTCCGCCGCCGTGCGGAAGTCGCGCGACGCCACGGTTCCGGGGGCGTGCCCACGCGTTTCGCGGGTCGCGGCCGTGACCGCATCGGCCGCGCCGGTCATGATCCACTTACCTTGCTCGAATCCCGACACCGACAGCGTGCGGTCGCGGGGGCGCACGTCGAGAAACACGAGCACCTCTTCGCCGACCTCGAAGCGCGCTTGTCCGCCCACGAGAAACGCCGTGTGGCCGACCACGCCCCCGAGTTGCTTCACGACCACGCGCGTGGGCGATCCCTCGAGCCCCCACGAGCGCAGCACGTCGATGGTCACATAGGTGTAGAGGCCGTCAACCTCTGGGTCCCAGGCCGAGGCGACCTCCGTCACGCGGCCGTGCACCGCGGCGGCACTCGATCGCGCCAGGGCGTCGTCCGACCCTGCCCGCAACGAGGCAAAGGTCGTCGCCGGGCCGAACAGAGTCAGCGTCGTCAGCGTGAAGGCGGCCATCCATCGGCGGGTCGGACGCGTCATGGTCCCGATGGTGCAAGGCTGGTACCGAGGGGCTAGATACGCAAATTTATTGGCTTTTTCAGCGAATCGGCAGTGGCGGTGCGCCACTGTGAGACACGAACTGTCAGGATCGTGAGCATTGGCCGTTGAAGCGAATCAGCAACCAGACTCGGTCAGGACCGGTCTTCCTGCACACGGGCAAAGCCACACAGCTCGTCGTTGGCGGTTGACTGGCGCAGGACGGCGCGCGCCAGTATTCGGCTGGCCATCCAGGCCAGCGACGGGTCGGCATCGGTGCCAAACGAGAAGAGCTGGTGCGGGTACTGGCGATGCGGACCGACGAGGGGAAAACGGTCGGGGGCGGCCACCAGTGGCGACGACCAGCCGAACTCCGGCGCCAGTCCGGCCATGGCTGGATAGCGCTTCAGACACTCGTACATGAGCTGCCCGGTGCGCTGGACCCAGGCGGCCGCGCGCTGCTTTTCGGCGAGGAGGGGTGCGTCGGCACCGCTCAGCAGAAGCCGGCCGTCAGGCGTGGCCGTGAGGGCGAGGTCGGCCGAGCGATCCACCAGGATCGTGCTGCCCAGGTCGGCGCCGAGTGCCTTGCGCATCGCCGCAGGCATCACGGCCGTGAGCACGTGGAAGCGCTCGTAGGCGCGGACGTGACGGTCGAGCGTGGGCGCCAGCATGCCGGGCGCATCGGTGCAGATGACGACGCGCGGAGTCACCACGGCGCGCGTGCCCACGTGCACCGTCGCATCCACGCGGGTGAACGTGATCTTGGTGACGCGGCTGTGCTCGTAGACCTTCACACGGGCCGGACCCAAACGCCCGGCGGCGCCTGTCACGATTCGCGCGGTATCGACCAGGCCAGCGCCGCGCAGGCGCACGGCCGCCGTCACATCGGCGCGGGTCGCCTTCGCCAACCGCGCGCCGGTGAGAGCGGTCGCAACGAGGCCGGCAGCCTCGCGCACGGCCACCTCGCGGTCCCAACCGCGCGTGCTCCCATCGACGGCCCAGAGTAGGTCGCGCGCGGCCACGGCGCCAGGAATCTTCGCCTTCTCGAGCGCAGCGGCGAGGCCCGTGCCAGCGTCGGCCACGGTGCTGACGAGCATGCGCGCGATGCGGCGGCCGTGGGCCGCCTCGAGCACGCGGTAGTCCATCGCCAGGAGCAGGCCGGTGATGCCGGACGCACCGGTGCTGCACTGCGCGCCGACCCGGCCGGCCTCGAGGAGCACGACGTTCTGACCGGCGGCCTTGAGCACCACCGCGGTGAGCATGCCGGTCAGGCCCGCGCCCACCACGACGACATCGGCGGAGGCCACGTCGAGCGACGTGGGAAACGTGCCGGCCTTCGGCGTGGCCGTCAGAGTCCAGGGCGAGACACCGTAGCGGGTGCGGCTCATGCGGTGGCCACGTGGTGAACGGCGTGCTCGAAGAGCAACGCCACAACGCCGGCGGAGCGATCCGCCCGCATCGACAGATACAACCAGCCGTTGTGCCACCGGCGCACGCGTGCTGGACACAGAGTCATCGCACGAGCGCGAGCCGCGGGCGCGAGCCGCACAGCCACGTCGGCGCCGGCGCCGCGAATCGCGACGCGCCGGCCGGCATACACCGCCGGCTCGCCGAAGCACGTGCCCAGACGAAGACCGGGGTGGCTGGAGACGAATGCCTCCAGCAGAGTCGCGACGTCGCGAGACCGGCGTTCCACGAGGGCGAATTGTAACGGATCAGCGCCGACCCGGCGACGATCCACGCGCCCCGGCCTCGAGACGCAGCAACGCCTGCTTCCGGTCGGTGCCCCAGCGGTAGCCCCCAGTGCCGCCGGCCGCTGGCACCACGCGATGACACGGCACCACCACTGCGACCGGATTTGTGGCGCATGCCCTAGCCACCGCCCTGGCGGCCGTGGGCCGGCCAATTGACCGGGCCAGTTGGGCATACGTGCGGGTCTGGCCCACGGGGATGGCTTGGAGCGCCTTCCAGACGGTCCACTGGAATGCCGTGCCCTGGACGTCGAGGGGCACGTCGCTCGGAGTGGGTGACCGGCGGTCTACCGCCTGGGCCACTGACGCCACCCAGGCCGCGGGTAACCCGCCGGCCAGCACCTGAGCCGCTGGAAACTCGCGCGTCAACTCGGCCACGAGCACGGGCTCGGTCGATCCGAGTCTCACCGCACACACGCCCCTGGGCGTCGCCGCCACGAGCAGCCGGCCGAGCGTGCAAGCCATCAGTTGGTAGCGGATCGTCTCGCCAGCAGCGCCCCGGCGATAGGCGGCCGGGGTCAGGCCTACACCGGTGGGCTTGTGCGCCGACACGCGGCTGGGCGAGCCGTAGCCCGCCTCGTAGGTGGCACGAGTGACGTCGCTGCCGGCCCGCAGCGCGCGGCGGAACTGCTCGGCGCGGCAGGCGGCGTGGAACTGGCGCGGCGACAGACCGGTGTGCGCGGTGAACACGCGCTGCAGGTGCGAGGGACTGAGGACGACGTGCGCGGCCACGTCGGCGAGCACCACCGGCTCGGTCGCGTGCACGCGCAGATACGAGGCCGCCCGCGCTACGGCCTTCGCGGCCGCATTCACGGGACGCGCGCCCTGCGGCGCGCAACGCAGACACGCGCGGAAGCCGGCATGCTCGGCGTCTCGAGGCCGATCGAAGAACCGCACGTGCTCGCGGCCCGGACGGCGGCTCGGACAGGTCGGCCGGCAGAAGACGCCGGTGCTCTGCACGGCGTAGACAAAGCGCCCGTCGGCCTCGATGGCGCGGGTCTGCACCTGGGTCCAGCGAGCGTCGTCGGTACGTGGACGGGGCATGGCGGGAACGGTCGGCGTGTCTGTGTGAATCATCATGGCACGAGCGTAGCGACACGTCCCGCACCCGCGCGATCCGCGCCTTGCGATCGAACTTTCACGGCCAGGTTCGGCCGGCGTTGCGCTCCGCAGAGGGTCACCGCGCCGCGTGAAGCTCACCGCCCAGCTCCTGGGACGCATCGACTCTCACCCACAGGAGGGCGCCGATGAGCAGCAGCACCGCCATCGGGATGAACGGAGCGTCGTAGCTGCCGGCACGGTCCACGATGTAGCCGTAGAGGACGGAGCCCACGAGCCCGCCGGCCTGCGCCACCGTGTTCATCAGTCCAACCATGGCGCCGGCCCGCGGCCCGCCGATGTCGAGGCACACGCCGAACACGCTGGACTGCTGGAAAGTGATGGCACCGTAGGTAAGCGCCAGGAAGACCACGGTGAGCACCTGGTGCTGCGTGAGCATGGCCGCGAGCGTAAACGCCGCGGCCGCCGCGAGCGACCCCGCCCCGATGAGGCGTCGTCCGGCCTTCGGGCCATGTCGCCGCGTCAGCGCATCACTGGCCGCGCCGCCCGCGAGATTCGCGCCTACCGCCACCAGAAACGGCAACGCCGAGAGCAGCAGGCTGCCCTCGCTGAAGCCGCGGCCCTTGACCAGGAACGTGTGGAACCACGTCTGGAAGAAGTTGTAGACGTAGATGTAGCAGAACGCCACGCCCAGCAGCGCCCACACCGTCTGCGAGCTGGACGCGGC
>JANORI010000260.1:0-5944 GCA_031415235.1 Acidobacteriota bacterium
AACTCCTCTCGCCCTTCGAGCCAGTCCATCAAGAGGCTGGTCGCGTCCTTGCCGTCGGGCACCTCCACGCGGCCCTGGTCTGGCTGGCCTTGAGTCGTGCGCCACGCCAGCGTGCTGCCTTCCACGCCAATCCGGTCGAGCCTTCCGTACAGCGATGCCGTCAGCGGCGCGCCAGTCTGGTGCAGTGCGAACTTGACACTGGACGAGCCGCCATTGATCGCCAGGATCGCTGTCGGTGTGGGTGGCATGAGGAACGGGGGATCGCGCCACCGTCCAGTCGCCGGTGTGGCACCGGTCCGTGGCCCAACGTACTGTGCCGACACGCATTTGGGTGTCCCGTTTTGCACTGCACGCGACGTAGAGCCGAACTACGGTTGTGAAGGCCTTCGCTTGGGCCGGCCGAATCGTTGGCGTAGGTCTTGCCAGTAGGGTGTAGAGGACTAGCACGTGTTTCGAGCAGCTGCGCTCGCAATCGCCCTGACCTTGGCCATCGGCCCAGACGCTGCCCTGCTGTGCGGGTTGTGGTGCGATCTGCACGCCGTCGCCGAGGCAGGGTGCCGGCACCTGGATTCGGCCCCATCGTCGCGCGTGGCTGCTAGCGAGGACTGCTGCGATGCCGCCGTGGTCGCCGCCGCCATCCTCCCAAGGGATGGGCGAGGCATCGTGACGTCGCCGGACGGCGACGTCGCGATGGCGGTCCACCTTCGCCTCGCCATGCGCATGGCGACCGTCCGTCCTGGCCACCATCCGGGACGCAGGTGGTCGCTCGACGCACGACCGCTCGCAACAGCCCTCCGAATCTAGTTTCTCGGGTCGACCGTCCTGCCCGTGTGGCCGGCATTCGCCGTGTCGTCCCCCACTCGGGCTCGAGCATTCGCCGCGCGCGCGATATCAGGCGCGGCCGTCAACCCCCAGATGTCAGCCGTGGCTTCGAGGTTCCGAGCGAGGACGTCCTCCGGCCACGGGGCTACCAATGCGGTGACCACCAGATGACACAGACCACACGTCGCCGATTCGCCCTGCTCCTCGCAGGTGTGGTCGCCTTCTGGCCATTCCCGGCCCCGGCGCAGCCGACGTTCGCGCTTCCGTCACCGCTCGGTCTGACGGAGGTCATCCGTATCGCCAGCGAGCGGAGAGACGAGATTCAGGCCGCGCGCGCTCGGACGCGCGCCGGCGAGGCGCGCCCCACCATCGTGTCGGCGCTCGACGACCCGATGATCTCCCCCTCGGTCGACCACCTCCCCTTCATGCTCGACGGCGCGGACGTCAGCGTCACCATCGAGCAGCGGTTCCCGCTGTCCGGCATTCGTGGACACCGTCGCGCCTCCGCGGTAGCGGATCTCGATCGGCTTCGCGCGGACGCGAGCCGAACGACGTTGGACGTGGGCGTCCAGGCCGCCAATGCATTCCTGATGTTGCAGGAGCGACGCCAGACGGCAGCGCTGGTCGACCAACAGGTCGGCTTCGCGCGCGACGTCGTCACCGCCGCCAACGCGCGCTACGCCGGCGGCACCGCGCCCCAGGCCGACGTGCTGCGCGCCGAAGTCGAGGTGGCGCGGCTGCACGCCGTGGCCACGGCGCTCGTCGCGGAGCTACGCGGCGCCGAGGCGATGCTCAATGCGAGCCTTGCGCTGGACGCCGGCCTGCCCGTGCCGGCTCTCATCCCACTCGTATTCGCGTTGCCGATTCCGACCTGGGCCGCCATCAAGACCGCGTTGCCCTTGCGGCCCGAACTGGTGGCCGGACGTGCGGAGATCGCGCGCGCCGAGGCGGAGGTACAGGTGATGCGCGACATGTACCGCCCGATGGCGACCATCCGCACCGGGCCGGCCTACACGAAGGCCGAGGGCCGCGGCTGGATGGCGATGGTGGGGGTCAGCCTGCCGATCTGGCGCGGGAAGCTGCGCGCAGGTGTCGCCGAAGCACAGGCGATGCGGGCCATGTCGGAAGCGGACGTACTGGCGATGGCCCGGATGATCGAGGGCGACGCGGCGGTCGCCGTCCACCAGCTCCAAGCCGCGCGCGACCGGCAGGCGGCCATCACGAGCGACGTGCTGCCGCGCGCGCGCATGGTGATCGAACCGGCCGTCGCCGGGTACGCGGCCGGCCAGTTGCCGCTCGTCAGCGTGATTGAAGCCGTGCAGGCGCTGTGGCTGGTCCAGTCCGACCTGATTGCCGCCAACACCGAACTTGGTCTTGCATGGGCGCGCCTCGGGCGCGCCATGGGATCGTACGAGGCGATCATCCAATGACACCCTTCACCAGCCTTCGCCGATTCGCCGCGCCCATCGCCGCTGTCGTGGTGACTGCCGCGGTATTCACCGTCACCCTGTGGGCGCAGCACTCCCGCGAGGCGTGGCCATTCGCGCCCTCGGCACAGCCGGTCGCCCCGATGGACATGCCGGCCGCCGCCTCGACCGCGGGCTCCGGATCGACGTCCGGCCGCGTGCCGATCGAGGTCACCGGGTCGACGCTCCAACAACTCGACATCCGCCTCGAGGTGGTCACGCGTGAGTCGTTGACCGAGGAGGTCCGCGCCGTTGCCACCGTCGTCCCGGACGAATCACGGATCTCGCACGTGCATACCCGGGTGTCTGGATGGATCGAGCACCTCGACGTCAACACCACGGGCGAAATGGTGCGCGCGGGGCAGCCGCTGGCACATATCTTCTCGCAGGAGCTCTTCTCGTCTCAGACCGAGTACCTGGCCATCCGGAAGACGACGTCGGCGTCGGGCATCGCGAGCGTCGTGGTGGCCGGCGGGCGCACGCGGCTGACCGTGCTCGGCATGACTGCGGCGGACATCGACGCGATCGAGCAGACCGGCGAACCCAAGCGTCTGTTCACCGTAGCCGCCCCCAGAAGTGGCGTGGTCGTGAACCGAGGCGTCACGGTGGGCACGTCGGTGGACCCGTCGACGACCCTGCTCACGATTGCGGACCTGTCGCGCGTCTGGATTCTGGCCGAAGTGCCAGAGGCGAACATTCCAGCAGTGCGCGTCGGCACGTTGGCCCAACTCGATTTTCCCGCCTCCGGCCGCGCGCCGTTCTCCGCGCGTATCGACTTCGTCTATCCGACGCTCACCGAACGGACGCGTACGTTGCGCGTCCGCCTCTCAGCAGCCAATCCCGGCGGCGGGCTCAGACCCGGGCTCTATGGCACGGTGGCATTCGAGACCGCTGGGCCGGAGGTGATCACCGTGCCACGCGATGCCGTCGTCGACACCGGGTTGCAGCAGCACGTCTTTGTCGCCGTCGGTGATCGCTTCGAGCCGCGGGTGATCACGCTCGGCGTGCAGCTGGCGGATCGCGTCGAGGTCCGCTCGGGCCTGCAGGCAGGCGAACAGGTCGTCGCTGCGGGCGTGTTCCTGCTGGATTCGGAAAGCCGGCTGCGCGCCACTGGTGGCGCCGGGGGACACAGCGGCCACGGCGCACCGGCCGCCACTCAGAAGGCGCCGGCGGCTCCGGCAGCAGGCCCGCACGTGGGCCACAAGCAGTAACCCGCCATGGTCGAACGCATCATCGAACTCTCGGTTCGCCACCGCTGGGTGGTCTTCGTGACGGTGTCGGTCCTGGCGCTCTGGGCGGTCGATTCGGTCCGCAAGACCCCGCTCGATGCCTTGCCGGATCTCTCGGACCCGCAGGTCATCATCTACACCGAGTGGATGGGGCGCAGCCCCGATCTGGTCGAGGACCAGATCACGTATCCGCTGGTGCGTGCCCTGCAGAGCACGCCGGGCATCGCGACCGTACGCGGCTACTCGATGTTCGGGATGAGCTTCACCTACGCGATCTTCGCCGACGGCACCGATATCTATTGGGCGCGCACGCGGGTGCTCGAGCAGCTGGGGCGCGTGCAGCAACTGTTACCCGCTGAGGTCTCCCCGACGCTCGGACCTGACGCCAGCGGTCTGGGATGGGTCTACCAGTACGTCTTGAAGGATGCCAGCGGCCAGATGGATCTCGCCGAGCTGCGAGCGCTGCAGGACTTCACCGTGCGGCCCGCGCTGCAGGCGGTCACCGGTGTGGCGGAGGTCGCGTCCCTCGGCGGATTCGAACGTCAGTATCAGATCGTGGTCGACCCCGATCGGCTCGTGGGCTTCGGGCTCACGCTGACCGATGTCACCCGATCGGTGCGCGATGCCAACGCGGAAGTCGGCGCGCGCGTGCTCGAACTGGCCGGCCGCGAGTACGTGTTGCGCGGACGGGGCTACGTCACGACGCTGGCCGACCTCGAGCAGAGCGTGGTGACCGTCGGCGCCGGCGGCACGCCCATCCGGCTCGGCGACGTGGCGAGTGTCCGCTTCGGGCCTGAGATTCGTCGCGGCGCCGCCGACTGGAACGGCACGGGCGAAGCCGTGGGTGGCATCGTCGTGATGCGCATTGGCTCCAACGCGCTGCAGGTGATCCAGGCGCTCGAGGCCGAGATCGGCACGCTGCGCCTCCCGGACGGTGTCCGCCTCATCCCCACCTACGACCGATCGGAGCTGATTCTCGGCTCGGTCAACACGCTGAAGAACACGCTGATCCAGCAGGCGGTCGTCGTCACGGTCATCTGTCTGGTGTTTCTGTTCCATGCCCGATCGGCGCTGATCGTGATGATCGTGCTGCCGCTCTCGATCCTGATGTCGTTCATCGGGATTCGTTACCTGGGCCTGTCGTCCAACATCATGTCGCTTGGCGGTATCGCCATCGCCATTGGCGAGTTGGCCGATGCCGTGATCGTGCTGATCGAGAACGCGCACGTGCGGCTGGCGGCCGCGCCACGGGACGCCGATCGGCAACAGGTGATCGTGGACGCCTGCAAGGAAGTCGGGCGACCGATCTTCTTCTCGCTCATGCTGATCACCGTCAGCTTCCTGCCCATCTTCACGCTGGCCGGCCAGGCAGGCAAGCTGTTCACGCCGCTCGCCTACACGAAGACCTTCGCGATGTTCGCTGCCGCGATTCTCTCGATCACCCTGGCGCCGCCGCTGATGGTGCTCCTGCTGCGCGGTCGGTTCCGTACCGAAGCGGCCAATCCCGTGAGCCGGATCCTGCGCGCGGTCTACCGGCCGATGGCGGTCATGGTCGTGCGCTTCCGGATCCTCGTAGTGGCGACTGCGGTGCTGCTCATGATCGTGACCGTGCCCATGTTTCAGCGGCTGGGGTCGGAGTTCATGCCGCCGCTCGATGAGGGCTCGCTCCTCCTGATGCCGACCACGTTTCCGGGGATCGCGATTGAGGAGGCCCGGCGCGCGCTCACCGCGCAGAATCGCATCGTCATGGGCTTTCCGGAGGTGGCATCGGTACACGGCAAGGCGGGTCGCGCGGAGACGGCCACCGACCCGGCCCAGCTCGACATGATCGAGTCGGTCATCGCGTTGCGCCCGCGCGGGGAATGGCCGAAGACTTACACGCCGCGCTGGTACAGCACGCGGGCACCCGACTGGGCGAAGCGCGGTCTGCGCCCCATCTGGCCGGAGCAGCAGGCGCGCACGCTGGCGGCATTGTCGCGCGACATGGATACCGCGTTGCAGATGCCCGGCTACCAGATGGCCATCGCCCCGCCCATCCGTACGCGGATCGACATGCTCTCGACCGGGGTCCGAACGCCGGTCGGGATCAAGGTGTTCGGCGAGGACCTGAGCGAGATCGAACGCATCAGCGTGGCACTCGAGGGCATGCTCCGCCAGGTACCGGGCACCCGCAGCACGTTTGCCGAGCGCCAGACCGGACGTGAGTACATCGACATCGTGCCCAACCGGGAGGCGATCGCGCGCTACGGCCTGACGGTTCGCGACGTGCAAGACGTGGTGGAGGCCGCGGTGGGAGGGATGACGGTGTCGACGGCCATCGCCGGGCGCGCCCGCTTTTCGATCAACCTGCGCTACGCGGCCGACCAACGCTCCGATCCGCAAGCCCTGCGCCGCATCCTGGTGCCGGTGCAGTCGACCGGCAGCGTG
>JANORI010000261.1:0-1846 GCA_031415235.1 Acidobacteriota bacterium
GATCTGGGTGAGCCTCAGGCGCGCGCCCATCAGGGCGAGGGCTTTGATATCCATCATCTCTACAACATCCTCCAAGAAAGTGATCGCGAGTCTATCGGGATCAGCGCTGAGGCGCCAATGGCCCAACGGCGAACAGCTCGCCGGGTGCATCGTAGCCCCGCACCTCGACAATCTCGGTGTAAGCGTCCGACCAACGCCGTCTTGATTACTGCCTGACGCCGACCGACCCTATGTGCGGAGGGTGGGTGATGGCGCGACCGACGACAGCGGTGCGAATGACGCGGCTCGTGGCGCAGTGGCGCGCCAGCGGTGAGCCCCAAGCCCGGTTCGCGCGCCGGCATGGCGTGCGGCCGTGGACGCTGTGGTACTGGAGTCGAAAGCCCGCCGCGCGGTCGCCACGCCACGCGGGTGCGCCGCCGGCCTTTGTGCCCGTGCAGGTGATCGCGGAGCCCCGGCCTGTGGCGGCGCCGATCGAGGTCGTGCTCGTCAGCGGCGAGCGGCTGACGATTCCCGATGGCGTCTCGAGTGACCGGGTGCGCGCCGTGCTCGCGGCGCTCCGCGCGGCATGCTGACCCTGTCGCCGGCGGTGCGGATCTACGTGGCGACGGGCGCCACCGATCTGCGTCGCTCGATCGATGGCTTGGCCGCGCTGGTCCGCGAGCACTTTCAGCTCGATCCGTTGTCGGGCCATTGGTTCCTCTTCCGCAATCGTCGTGGCGACCGGGTGAAGTTGCTGGCGTGGGATCTGTCCGGGTTCTGGGTCTGCTACAAGCGGCTTGAGCAAGGGACGTTCGCGTGGCCTTCAGCGGACTCGGGCACGCCGGTCGTGATGCGCAGCAGTGATCTCTTCCTCCTGCTCGCCGGGGTCGACCTCGCGCAGACGCGCCGCCGTCGCTGGTATGAGCGCGTGACATGAGCGCGTGTAAACATCGATCCCGCGAGATCGTATATAGAAGCAATGGATGCGACGCGCGCCCGCGCCCCCGAGATCGCGGATCTCGCCACGGCCCAGGCGCTCATCACGGCCCTCCAAGAGCAGCTCGCGTCGTCGCAGCACGAGGTGGTGTCGCTGCGGCATCAGCTCGACGTGCTCTGCCAGCGTCTCTTCGGCAAGAAGTCGGAACGCGTCGATCCGCGGCAGCTGCAGCTCGCGCTCGCGCAGCTGGCCAATGAGCCCGGTCCGGTCACCGAGCCCGTCGAGATGGATTCGGGCGAGACCCCCGTGCGCGGCCATGGGCGCCGGCGCCCGACGGGCCGCCGGCCGCTCCCCGCGCACCTCCCGCGTCGTCGCGTGGAGATCGACGTGCCCGACGCGGACAAGACGTGCGCGTGTGGACACGCGCGCACGCGCATCGGCGAGACGGTCACGTCGAAGCTGGAGTACGAGCCGGCCAGCTTCGTGGTCCTGGAGACCGCGCGCGCCAAGTACGCGTGCCCGCACTGTCACACCGGCGTGGTGGAAGCGGCGGCGCCGCCGCAGGCCCTGGAGAAATCGCTCGCGGGCGCGGGCCTGCTCGCGCACGTGATCGTCGCGAAGTATGTCGATCACCTCCCGCTCCATCGCCTGGACGGGATCTTTGCGCGCGAGGGGATCGACCTGTCACGCAGCACGTTGTGTGACTGGGTCGCCGACGTGGCGACCGCGCTGGCGCCGATCGGCGCGCAGCTGCGCCGCGAAGTCGTGGCCGCGGATTACCTCCAGACCGACGACACGAGCGTCACCGTGCTCGGCGATCAGGGCGGCAGCTTCAAGGGGCGTCTCTGGGTCTACCTCGATCCCCTCGGCCAGCAGGTCGTCTTCGACGCCACCGCGACCCATGAACGCGACGGGCCCGCGGCGTGGCTC
>JANORI010000262.1:0-4088 GCA_031415235.1 Acidobacteriota bacterium
ATTGCCGTCGTCGCCTCAGCCCTCGTATGCGCTGGGCCTGCTCGCGCGCCTGCAGAATCGGAACGCCGAGGCCAGAGGCCACTTCGAGAAGGTGCTCGCGCTCGATGCGGGTGATGCCGGCACCCGCGTGAACCTGGCGCAAATCGCGCTCGAAGAGAGCCGCTACGCCGACGTCATCGCGCTTCTAGACCCCGTGGTGGCCGCCGAGCCGTACCACGTGACGGCCACCTACGTGCTCGGCTTGGCGATGTCCCGGGCCGGTCGCCAGGAAGAGGGGAAGCGGCTCCTCGACCTCGCCCAGACGCTTCGCGGCACCGGCTACGGCGTCACTTTCGGCACGGGGTACCTCGAGCAAGGTCGCTATGCCGAAGCGATGGCGTCGACCGGCGCCGAGCCGGACCTCGTGAACCACGCGCCGTCGGCCGCCAAGTTCTCTGGGTCCCGTCTCGGCGACGCCCCGAACGATGCTTCGCCGTCCCCGTTTGGCCGGACCTTCGCTGTCGCTGCCCTCGACGCGGCCGGTGCGCGGTCGCTGGCGGCCGGACTCGGCGGCGCGCTGGCGCTCTTTGACGCCGACGGCGACGGCGACCTCGACGCGTTCACCGCCGGGACCGACGGTCAACGACTGCGGCGCAACGACGGCGGCGCATGGGCGGATGTCACATCGGAGTCCGGTCTGGCCTCGGCTCCGATCGACGCGGTGCCGGTGGGCGCCGTCTCTGCGGATTACGACGGTGACGGATTTCGCGACCTCTTCGTGCTCCGGTTCGGCACGAGCAGTCTCTATCGCAACGACGGCCACGGCCGTTTCAGCGATGTGACCCGCGCCGCGGGACTGGCGCCGTATCCCTACCTGCCTGGCGCGGCGGCGTTCGCGGATGTCGATCACGACGGCGATGTCGACCTCGTCATCGCGGGACTTGCCGATGTGGACGCTACGCGCACGCGACCGGCGGCGGGGGGCTGGGTGTTTCCCAACGACTTCGTCCCTGCGCCGGTGCGTCTGCTTCGCAACAACGCCAACGGCACGTTCACCGATGTCTCGACCAAGGCGGGTGTGACCCGGCCTGGGCATGCGGTGGCGATTGTCCCGGCGGACTTCGACAATCGCCGCGACCTCGACCTGCTCATCGTGAATCGCGATGCGGCGCCCGTCATGTGGCTCAATCAGCGCGATGGATCCTTTCGCGATGCGACCGCGGCGATCGGCCTCGACGCCGTCACTGCGGCAAGCGGTGTATCGGTGGCCGATCTCAATCACGACGACCGGCCGGACCTCGTGTTTGCGCAGCCCGACGGCGGCACGTTGGCCCTCAGCACAGGTCGCGCGGGCTTCGTGCTCTCGGCTATTCCCGCTGCTGTGCGGGGCGCGTCGGTGACGCAGCTGCTTGACTACAACAGCGACGGCCTGGCGGATCTCGTGGCGTGGACCACGCGTGGGCTCCGCGTCGTGCGAAATCTTGGCGACCAGTGGCGAGACGACACCGCCGCTGCCGTAGGCGAGACGACGAGTACGGACGCGGTGTCATTCGCGCGGCCCATGGCGGTGGCGCTCGCCGACCTCGATCGCGACGGCCGTATCGACCTGGTCACTGGCGGGTCTGCCGCGCTCCATGTCTGGAAGAACAGCGGCGACTCGTCGAACCAGACGCTGCGGCTGGAGCTTGCTGGTCGCGTCAGCAACCGTGTGGGCATCGGCGCCAAGGTCGAGGTAAGGGCCGGCAGCCTGCGTGGCCGGATCGACCTCACCTCGACGACGCCGTCAGTGTCACCAGCGGATGTGGTGTTTGGCCTGGGGCCGCGCGCGAAGGCCGACGTCGTGCGCGTGCTGTGGCCGTCGGGCATCGTGCAGGCCGAGGTCGCGCCCGCCGCAGCGGTGTTTCGCGTCGAGGAACTGGACCGGAAGCCATCGTCGTGTCCGATGTTGTTTACCTGGAACGGCGAGCGCTTCGAGTTCGTCACCGACATGCTCGGCGGCGGCGAAATGGGCAACTGGATGGGCCCTGCCGCGTTCAACACGCCAGACCCGGTCGAGTATGTGCGGATTCGAGGCGACCAGCTGCGTGAACGGAACGGCCGGCTCGAACTGCGGGTGACCAACGAACTCGAAGAGGCGGTGTTTCTCGACGAGGTCCGGTTGCTGGCCGTCGATCATCCGCAGGACGTCGACGTGTTTCCCAACGAAGGCCTGACGGTGCCGGCCAAGCCGTTCCGGCTGTTTGCGGTCGAGGGGCTGCATCCACCGGCGCGGGTGGTCGACCACCACGGCCATGATGTCACCGCGCGAATTGCGAAGGTCGACCGGACCTATCCGGATGACTTCAGGCGGCTGCGATTCCGCGGCTACGGCGAGCCGCACACGCTCACGTTCGATGTTGGGGAGGGTGACGATTCGCCGCTCGTGGTGATGACGGGATGGACCGACTATGCGTTCTCCAGTGACAGCGTCGCGGCCTCTCAAGCAGGATTGTCGCCATCGCTGCCACGACTCGAAGTCAAGACCGCCACCGGCCGGTGGCGCGCCCTCGCGGTGGCGGTCGGCATGCCGGTTGGACGGCCGCAGACCACGGTGCTCGACCTCACGGGCCTGCTGCGTCCTGGCGAGCGGGAGCTTCGGCTCACCACGAACCTGCGAATCTACTGGGACCAGATCCTGGTCGGCCGCGCCGCCTTGGCACCGTCGGTCCCGGCCGTGCTCGAGCCCGCCAGTGCCACGCTCCGTGTGCGCGGCTTCTCGGCGGAGGTCAGACCCGATGGTCGGGATCCCGTGTTGTACGACTACGCGAACGTGAGTGCCGTGTCTCCGTGGAAGGCCCTGGCGGGGCAGTACACGCGGGAAGGCGACGTGGCCCCGCTCGTGGCGGCGGTCGACGACCAGTTCGTCGTCAGCACGAGCGGCGACGAGATCACGCTGGCGTTCGACGCCCGAGGGTTGCCGCCGCTGGGTGCCGGGCTGGCGCGCACGTATCTGCTGCGCGTCGATGGCTACAGCAAAGAGATGGACATCAACTCCGCCAGTCCGCACACGGTTGATCCATTGCCGTTCCACGGCATGTCGCGCTATCCCTACCCGGCGACGGAGCACTACCCGCAGACCGCGGCCCACCAGCGCTACCGAGAGACGTACAACACCCGTCGGGTCACGAGATCGTTGCCGCCGCTCTCCACGTTCACACGACGATGAGGGGCGGCATCGCTGAGACCTCGCGGTTGGCCACGATGACGTCGCCGTCAATCGGGTGTTCTGGCGGACGCCGCGCCCGCTGCGGTCGCGCGCGGCGTGGGCTGGCGTCCCTGATGGTGCTGTTCCTGGCCTGTGGATGCGGCGCAGATCACGCGGTGGCGCCGGTCGCCGAGTCCGCGCCTGAGCCCACGGCCGCGTGGTTTACCGAAGGCGCCGCGGCCGCAGGGCTGTCGTTCGTCCACGTCAACGGCGCGTCAGGCCGCCTCTACTACCCCGAGATCCTTCCACCTGGCGTGGCGCTCTTCGACTACGACGGCGACGGGGATCTGGACGTGTATGTGACGCAGGGGCGCCCGCTCGGGCCACCCGCATCGACGCCGGCAACCACCGCATCGCCCGCCGGACCAGCGGGGGGGCGCTTGTATCGCAACGACCTGCGCGTGGGCGCCGATGGCTCGCGCGACCTGACGTTCACGGACGTGACCGAGGCGAGCGGCATCAAGGCGGACGGGTACGGCATCGGCGTGGCCACGGGAGACATCGACAACGACGGCCGCGTGGATCTGTATCTGACCAACTACGGCGGCTGCCAGATGTACCGCAATAACGGCGACAGCACCTTCAGCGACGTGACCGTGGCCAGCGGCGCGGGTAACGCCTCAGGCTTCGCGGCGTCAGCCGCGTTTGTGGACATCGATCGCGACGGGTGGCTCGATTTGTATGTGGCCAATAACGTCACCTACCGGATCGAGAATCGCACGGTGTGTCCTGGTCCCGCCGGGGCGCCAGACTACTGCCCGCCGCAGATCTACGGCGGCATGCCCGATCGTCTGTATCGCAATCTGGGCCGCGGGAAGTTCGCCGACGTGACCCGTACGGCGCTCGTGGGTGGCACCGCTCGTCC
>JANORI010000263.1:0-2667 GCA_031415235.1 Acidobacteriota bacterium
CAGATCGTGTTCGTCGCGTCGGGTGATGGCGCCTCCCGCTTGTGGCTCCGGTCGCTGGCGACGACGACGGCGCAGCCGTTGACGGGCACCGAGGGGGCGACCTTGCCGTTCTGGTCGCCCGACAGCCGGTCCGTCGGTTTCTTCGCTGGGAATGCGTTGAAGCGGCTCGACATCGACGGCGGTGCGCCGCAGACCCTGGCTCGGGTCATTGCCGGTCAAGGCGGCACGTGGAACGCGGGCGGCGTCATCGTGTTTGCGCCAGGCGGGACCGACCCCCTGCTGCGCGTGTCCGCCACCGAGGGCGAGGCAGTGGCCGTGACGACACTCGCCCCGCAGCAGTTGGGCCACGGCGCGCCGTCCTTTCTGCCTGACGGGCGCCGGTTCCTATTCAGGGTCAGCGGGGCGCCGGACACGGCCGGGATCTATCTAGGCGGGCTCGACGGGAGCGCCTCGAGCCGGCTGACGCCCGCCGTCAGCGGTGGAGTGTATCTGCCCTCCGGGCCGGGGGGCGCCGACCCGACGTCGCTAGCGGAACGCGCTACGTCGGGCTGGCTGCTGTGGGTGCGGGCGGGTACGCTCGTGGCCCAGCGACTGGACCTCGCGCAGGCGGCGCTGGCGGGCGAGCCGGTGACCGTGGCCGACGGCGTCGGGGCCGTGTCGGTGGCGGCGACCGGGCTGGTGGCCTATCGAACGGGCACGGCCAGCCAGCGGCAACTGACGTGGGTCGACCGGTCGGGCACGGCGCGGGGCACGGTCGGCGCCCCGGATGGCACTGTCTCCACTCCACGCGTGTCACCCGACGGCCGTCGCGTCGTCGTGAACCGCACAGTGGAAGGCAACAGCGACATCTGGCTGCTGAACGGCGCGCGCATCAGCCGCGTCACGTTCGACGCGGCGAGCGACGCGGTTCCCTTGTGGTCGCCTGATGGCAACCGGATCGTGTTCCGCTCGAACCGGACGGGTCAGTTCGACCTCTATCAGAAGCTCATGAACGGCGCGGGCGTGGAGGAGCGGCTCGTCGCCTCCGACGAGTTCAAGTACGCCACCAGCTGGTCGGCGGACGGTTCCTACTTGCTCTATGGCACCAGTCCACTCGGGGGCAACGACCTCTGGGTCGTGCCCACGGCCCTTCGACCCTTCGAGAACCTCAGGGTCGTCCCGAGCGGAGTCGAGGGACGAGAGCCTCAGGGTCATCCCGAGCAGGGTCGAGGGACGGCGGGCGATCGGACGCCGTCGGTGTTCCTGAAGACCCCGTTTCGAGAGCTCTGGGGCGTGTTCTCACCGGATGGCCGATGGGTGGCCTACCAGTCGAACGAATCGGGACGAATGGAAATCTACGTGCGATCGTTCGTTCCGCCCGGCGCCCTTCGACTTCGCTCAGGGCAGGCGGCGGGTACGACGGCGGGGGCGGCTGGGGGCCAGTGGCAGGTATCCACTTCAGGTGGCGTGCACGCCACCTGGCGACCCGACGGCCGCGAGCTGTATTACCTCAACCCCGCGGGCGGGATGATGGCGGCGCCGATCACCGTCACCGGATCGACGCTGGAACCGGGCGCACCCGTGTTGCTCTTTCCCACGCGCATCGTCGGCGGCGGCGGAGACAATCAACAGATGCAGCAATATGACGTTGCCTCCGACGGGCGCTTCCTGATCAACATTGAACTTCCTGGGGACGCCGCGCCGATCACGCTCATCCAGCATTGGCAGCCAGAGAACTGACGCCCGTGCCCGATTCGTTCTCACGGCTGACCTTTCGGCTCCACGCAACCCAGCGCATGTTCCAGCGTGGGATATCGGTCGACGAGGTCCGTCATGTGGTCGAGGGCGGCAACGTCGTTGGGACAGCACATTCACCCGGAGACGATCATGATGTGTGTGATCTGCAAGCAGGACGAGATCCAGTCGGGGAAGGCGACGGTTGTCTTCGAACGCGAAGGAACCACGGTGGTGTTCAAGGGCGTGCCCGCGCGGATTTGCGCCAACTGCGGCGAAGAGTACGTGGACGAATCCGTGACGCGAGAGTTGCTCCAGACGGCGAGTGCCGCAGCCCTGGCCGGTGTCCAGGTCGAAGTCCGAGAGTACGTCGCCGCGTAACGCCCAACCTCGAGCCTGGCCCTCAGCTCCGGTCGGTCATTCGATATGGCCCCCGACCGGGCGCTTTGTCATCGACACGGAACTGGAGAGCGCCGCGCCAATCCCCAGGGGGAAGCGGACCTCGCCCACGATAGGTCCTCGTACGTCGCGGAGTGGCGCCTGATTCCTCCGTCTCGGCCGTGTCGCCTATATAATCCACAACGAATTGGCCCTCACCCCCGGTACCCGCCTCGGCCTCTATGTGACCGCGCTCCTCGGACAAGGGCCTGCGGCGCCTGTGGCTCTGCGTGTCGAACAGGCGTTCGGCGTCGAGATGGACACGCTGATGCGGATGCAGTCGTCGTTCGACATCGCTCGCACCCGGGAGCGGCAGCACACGATTCGCGTACGCCGCTATCAGGCGTCGGAAGCACGTCCCTGACGCGCAGCTGCCTGGGAGCACACGCTGGCCCTCACCCCCGGTACCCGCCTCGGCGCCTACCAGATCACCGCGCAGATCGGTGAAGGCGGGATGGGTGCGGTCTACCGCGCCACCGACACGAGCCTGAGCCGCCAGGTCGCGATCAAGGTGCT
>JANORI010000264.1:0-5223 GCA_031415235.1 Acidobacteriota bacterium
CAGGTCGGGCTCGAAGTCGTCGGTGCGTCCGCCGGCAAAGCCGAAGGTCTTGAAGCCCATCGACTCGAGGGCCACGTTGCCCGACAGCACCATCAAGTCGGCCCACGAAATCTTCTGGCCGTACTTCTGCTTCACGGGCCACACCAGCCGGCGCGCCTTGTCGAGGTTCGCGTTGTCGGGCCAGCTGTTCTCCGGCCCAAGCCGCTGCTGACCGCCGCCAGCGCCGCCGCGGCCGTCGCCCACGCGGTAGGTGCCGGCCGAGTGCCAGGCCATGCGGATGAAGAACGGGCCGTAGTGCCCGTAATCGGCCGGCCACCAGGGCTGCGACGTGGTCAGCACCTTCCGGATGTCCTGCTTCACGGCATTCAGGTCGAGCGTGGCGAACGCCTTGGCGTAGTCGAAGTCGGTGCCGAGCGGGTTCGACTGGGCACCGCGTTGGCGCAGCGGCGAAAGGTCGAGCTGATCGGGCCACCAGAACTGATTGGGCTGCCCCGAGCCCTGGGCTCGGACCACATCCGCGGTGCCCAGCGTGAGCATCGCCACGGCGAGTGCGACGAGCGGCGTCGTGAGTGTCTTGTGCATGGAATTCCCTTTACGCGTAGCCAACGAGCCGGACGTGACGCCCGGCCAGCCGCAAGTGTGCGCTTGTGCTTTAATCTGGTCAAAGACATCAATACGCTCATGGTGATAGTTTTAACATAATGGACTTCCTCACCCCTCCCCCCGTGTCGCTGCGTCAGCTTCAGTACCTCGTGGCCGTGGCCGACCTCGGGGGCTTCCGGCGGGCGGCCGAGGCCTGCCACGTGTCGCAGCCGTCCCTCAGCGCGCAGATCGCCCATGTGGAGGCGACACTCGGCGTGCGGGTCTTCGAGCGCAACCGGCGCCAGGTGCGCGTGTCGGCCGCCGGGCTGCCGATCGTGGCCCAGGCGCGGGCCGTGCTCGTAGCGGCCGGCGACCTCGGCGAGCTGGGGCGCCAACTGGCCGACCCGTTCACGGGCACGCTGCGCATCGGCGTCATCCCGACCATCTCGCCCTACCTGCTGCCGGAGATCGCGCCAGGGCTGGCGCGCACCTACCCCCGCCTCACCGTCGTGTGGCGCGAGGATCACACCGCGGGCCTCGTGCGCCAGGTCAACGAGGGCACACTAGACGCGGCGATCCTCGCGCTCGAAGCCGACCTGGGCACGCTCGCGCACGCCGAACTGCTGCGTGATCCGTTCCTGCTGGCCACGGCTCCCGGACATCCGCTCTCGGCACCGAAACGGCGCGCCCGCCTCGATGACCTCGACGGTGTGGGCATGCTGCTGCTCGACGACGGCCACTGCTTCCGCGATCAGGCGCTGCACCTGTGCGCCCGGGTAGGCGCGCGCGAAGCGGGCTACCGCGCCACGAGTCTGGCGACGCTGGTGCAAATGGCGAGTGCGGGTGGCGGCGTGACGCTAGTGCCGTCGATCGCGCTACCAGTCGAGAACCGGCGCGGGCAGCTCGTCGTGCGTCCGTTCGCGCCGCCCAGCCCGGGCCGCACGATTGCGCTCGCCTGGCGGCGAGGCTCGGCGCTCGCCGGATCGCTCAACGCGCTGGCGGAATCGATCCGGAAGACGCTGAAGCCGGGTGATCCGGCACTGTCTCGCCGGACTGAGAGCGGTACCGTACGGATCGTGACGTCACGGCCGAGTTGCGGCCGGGGCGCAAGAACCTGAGGAGTGGGCCATGAATATCGTCTTACTACTGATCATCCTGCTGTTGCTGTTCGGCGGCGGCGGCTTCTACTTGGGCGGCCCGGCAGTAGGAGGAGGCCTTGGCGGGCTCATTCTGCTGGTGTTGATTGTGATGCTGGTGACCGGCAAGCGTTGACCCACGCGGGTCGGGCGCGCGCCCTCAGGCCCCGGGGCGCAGCATCCGGCCCGAGGTGCGGAAGCGGCGGTAGTTGGCGTAGGTGGCTCGTCCGGTGGTCACCTCGCCCCACGCGTTGTCGTAGCGCTCACGCATCCCCAGCGGCACCCAGGCCTGCACGGTGGGCGCCGCGCCGAAGACCACTGTGATCCGGGAGCTGAGGTCCTGGTCTGGTGCGCTGTGTTCGTTGCCGCTTTCCTTGGGCGCGGGCACGCGGTCTCGCACGTGCACTTCCGTGCGATGCACGCGGCCGTCATGCGCGTCGAACCACACGGTGCCGGCCAGCGGCACGTCGCGGCCATCGACGCTCGAGACCAGCGTGGGGCGTACACGCTCGCGCAGATCTATGGCCGTGAGCAGTTCGCCATCCAGCCGTTCCGTTCGCGGCGTCGAATAGCTGAAGCGCGGCTGATTGACCGTGCGCAGCGCGGCGAGGGCAAAGGTGGGAAGGTTGACGTCGCGCGCGATCGACCCGAGGTTGAACGCCGCACTCATGTCGCGCACGCGCGCCCAGCGTTCACGCCACGTCAGCTGCGCATCGTTCATCAACTCGTTGAGTGTCGGCCCGGGCACCGCCACCGGCTTGCCGTCGACCAGCTTGACGTCGCGGAAGCCAATCCACTCCGACACGCCCTCGTCGAAGTGAATCAGCGTGAATTCAGACGTCAGCAGGCGCGCTTCGCGGGGCGGTCCGGATGCGCCGCGCACCGAGCCAGAGCGAAGGGTTCGCACGACCGTCTGCTCGTAGGTTTCGTCGGCCACGACGGAGCCCAGCTCGCGCTCCCAGGCGTCGACATACGCGCCGAGGCGCGAGAGCACGTCAGTCCGGCCGGCCTGATCGCCTCCAACGGCAGCCGCCGACGCCATGGCGCCCACCAGAACCAGCGCCGTTCGAGCCGCGGCGGCCAACATGGCACCACCATACCCCTTTCAGGTCGGGCGCGACCATTCCTGCAGTTCGAGACCGCAGCCGAGAGCACGGCTGGATGGCACTTCGGTAGAATGCGCCGAATGAAGGTGCACCCCTGACGAGAGCGCCCCGCCGCGTGCTCGTGCTGTTGCTGTGGGCCCTCCCGGCCTGCGACCCGGGCCCTACGGTGGCCGAGCTCGAACGGGACAACCCCGTGAGGCCGCCTGCCGCAGCACCGTTCGGCATGGAAGGCTTCTTCTCCGAAGCTCCCCGCGAGCCGGATCGCGTGCGGGCACGCCTGGGGCGCTGGCTGTTCTTCGATCAGCGCCTCTCGGCCGACGAGACCGTGTCATGCGCGTCCTGTCACCGGCCGGAACACGCGTTCTCGGAACCGACGCCGACTTCGACCGGGGTGTTCGGCCGGCGTGGACGCCGGAAGGCCCAGAGCGTGGTCAACCTCGGGGCTCGCACCGTGCTCGTGGATACGCCGGAGCTGGAACGATCACACGCCTTTTCTGGGACGGCCGCGTGACGGGCCTCGAGGCGCAAGCCGCTATGCCCATGGCCGACCCAGTCGAGATGGGCATGCCCACGGCGGATCTGGTCGAGCGCCTGTCGAGGGTGCCGGGCTACAGCACATACTTCCACGAGAGCTTTGGCACAACCCAGGTGACGGGCTCGCGCATCGCGCTCGCACTCGCGGACTACTTGCGCACATTACGGAGCGGCAACGCCCCGTACGACCGGTGGAGCTACGGCGGCGAGGCACACGCGCTCTCGGAGGCGGCCAAGCGCGGCAGCGACGTCTTCGCCTTCAAGGGCCGGTGCGCGGTGTGCCACGCCGGCTTCAACTTCTCGGATGGACGGTTCCACAACCTCGGCGTGGGCTGGGATGAACCAATGGGCACCTTCCGCGACGAGGGACGGGCGGCCGTCACCGGCGCGCCACGGGATCGCGGCCGGTTCAAGACGCCCGCGCTTCGCGACGTATCGCGGCACGCGCCGTACATGCACGACGGCTCGCTGTCGTCGCTCAGCGAAGGAAGCTGCGCGTGGCCCTGGTCAGGCAGCCCCTGTCGCCCAACGGGCCGGCGAACGGGCCGGCGACGATGGCCGACGGCGGCATCCAGCGCGTCCTCACCGACCTTGGTGCCACGGTGCGCGTCGACGAGGCCACACTCACGCCGCTCGAGCAGACCGAATACGGCGGGTGGAAGAAGCTGGGGCCGTCGCTCGGCCCGTCGCCGACCTCGTGACCCGCAACGAGCGCGACGGCTATTTCACGGTAGGGCTGCTCGCCACGTGCCCGTCGATGCCAGGCCTGGTCGCCGGGCTGCAGCGGTCGGGCTCAGCCGTGGAGCCGCTGCGCATCGGGATGTTGTGGCTCGACGCGCATCCCGACCTGAACACGCCGGAGACGACGCGCAGCGGCTCGCTCGGCGGCATGCCGGTGGCGGTGGCCACGGGCCGGGCGCTGCAGGTGATGCGGCTCGACGCCAAGCTCGACCCGCCACTCCCGGACCGCCACGTCGTGATGGGCGGGGTGCGCCTCACCGATCCCCTCGAGCAGCACTTGCTCGACACCTCGATGATCGAACAGCTCACCGTGGACGACTTACGTCAGCGCACGCCCGCCGTGTGGGCGCAACTCGATCGCCTCGACCGCATCAGCGACAAGCTCTACATCCACATCGACATGGACGTGCTCGACCAGCCGAGGTGATGGCCCACGGCAACAAGGTGCCGAACGGCCCGTCGAGCGAACAACTGGCCGCCCTCTTCGAAGAGATCTTCCGCCGTTACCCGAAGGCGGCGGCGATTGGCTTCGCCACCATTCCGCCGACCGATGAAGGCGGCCTCTCGATCGCGGCCTTGAACCGCATGATCGCCGGCGCCGTGCGCGGCGTGAAAGCGCGGCCGTAGAGAGCGGCTACTGCAGCGCTTCCCCACCGTAGAACTGCAGTATTCTCGCGCGCATGACGTCGAAGCTGCGCGTAGTCACGAGCGGTCTGGCGATCGCCGCCGCGATCACCCTCTTCAGCGTCCGGCCGACGGCGCACGATATCGAAGGGCCGTTCGGAGGCAGGGCGCAGGCCCCAGCCACACCTCCTGTCCAGGCGTTGAACGGCACGCCGATCTTCGAGGTTGACCCCACGTGGCCGACGACGCCGCCCGAGTGGACGTGGGGACAGGTCATCGGCATCTTCGCCGACACGCGCGGCTACGTCTGGACGTCGAACCGGAGCCGCATCTCGGAGTGGGATCCGCAGGGCAAGCTGCTGCAGTCGTGGGATGCGCGCGGGCCCAACGGCAACTGGAGCACGATCCACGGCCTGTTCGTGGATCACAACGGCTTTGTGTGGACCAATGCGCGCGAGAGCCACTTGACCGTGAAGTTCACGCGCACGGGCCAGGTGGCG
>JANORI010000265.1:0-8898 GCA_031415235.1 Acidobacteriota bacterium
CTGTGGGCACGGCCAACGCCGGCACACCCAGCACGGGCACGGCCGTCATCGTGGCGCACTCACGCCAGACCTCGGCCGTGCGTTCCACGCTGTGCACGTCAAAGCCGCGCGTGTAGACCGGCTGGCTGCACACCGGTGCCAGCACCAGCGGCACGCGCTCGAAGAACTGCTGCCACTGGCGCACCACGCCGGCGCGCTCGGCCAGCGCCTTCATGTAGGGCACGCCGTCCTCGGCGGGATGGGCGTCGAGCATCAGGCGCATCGCGCGGCGAATGCCCAGGTCGCCGTACTGCTCGATTGCGGGCCACAGGAACACGCGAATCTCCGGCATCTGCATGGCAAACCAGAGCTCCATCTCGCGCGTGAAGCCCGGCGTAGGCACGTCCACGATCTCGTAGCCGGCGTCGGCCAGCCAGCGTGCGGCCTGGTGCATCGCATCGGCCACGGCCGGATGCAGGCGCGCTCCACCAAGCGCGTCGGGACCTGTTACGACAGCCACGCGCAGCGGACGCCGCAGCGGCGGCCCCTCGAGTGGCGCGTCCACCCACCACGGATCGCGCACGTCACGCCCGGCCATCGCGGCCAGCCCCAGGCGGATGTCGCGCACGGTGCGCGCCAGCGGCCCTTGCACCGACAGGAACTGCGACGACATCGATCGCTCGGCGGCAGAGCTCGGGTTGAACGCCGGCACGCGGCCAAACGACGGACGCAGCCCCACCAGACCGCAGGCGTACGCGGGATAACGGATGGACCCCGCGATGTCGTTACCGTGCGAGAGCGGCGTGATGCCGGCAGCCACCGACGACGCGGCCCCGCCGCTGGACCCGCCGGGCGTGTGCGTCTCGGACCATGGGTTATAGGTGAGCCCGCGCAGGTCGTTCTCGGTATCGAGCCGGAAGCTGAAGCCCGGCGTGTTGGTGCGGCCCAGGATCACCGCGCCGGCCGCCGTCCAATTCGCGACCACGGGGCTGTGCTCGGTAGCGACCTGATCGCGAAACGCCACCACGCCGTTGGTCGTGGCGCAGCCCGCCTGGTCGATGTTCTCCTTGACGGTCACGGGCACGCCGTGGAGCGGGCCCAGCGCGTCGCCGCGCGTCACGGCGGCATCGGCCCGGTCGGCGGCGCCGCGAGCCTGCGACGCCAGGTTCACGGTGACGGCATTGAGGCGCGGATTCACCGCAGCCAGACGCGCCAGGCACGCGTCCACGGCCTCGCGCGAAGAGATCGCGCGCCGCGCGATGGCGAGCGCCATCCGTGTCGCGTCCCACCGCCAGATGTCATCCCCCATCGACGCTGTGCCTCCGCTGCGCAAGCATAGAAGAAGCGGCGGGGGACCGCGACCCGTCGCGCGGTGAAGCGTGGACGGAAGCGTCCGCGAGTGTAGCGCACGACCGGACGCCGGCCGTGCCGGGCGTCCGGGTCAGCGCCGGGCGGCCGCGGTCGAGGCGGGTCCCGCCGGCGAGTCGAAGGTCAGCGAGGCCCAGTAGCTGGCCCAGTCGGCGTTGGCGGCGGTCGGCGCGGGCACCATGTGCACGGCCTTGACGAGCCATGTGCCACCGGCTGGCAGCGTGAGCCGCACGCGGCCGTCGCGGTCGGATCGTGCGCTCACGGCCTCGGCCGGGCGGCGCTTGTGGCGGGCGACCACCAGCGCCCCAGCCAAGGGCCGCCCGTCGAAGGTGAGGCGCAGCGGCAGCACACCGCCGGGCTCCAGCAGGTATGGGTTGCGCTCGGCGACCAGTTCGATCCGGCAGCCGAGCGCGCGGTCGCGTTGCGCGGCGTCAGGGGCGCCCAGCAGTACGAGCGTCTTGGCGCACCGCGTGAAGAGTTCGCGGGCACCGGCGGTGGTCTGATGCAGACGGGCCCTGGTGGCCGCCACCTCGTCGAGCCCTTCTTCGCGAAGATAGGTGTTGAACTTCTCCGCGGTCAGCTCAACGCGACTGGGCCTGCCGAAGTATTCGATCACGTGAAGCCCCGGCACCACCATGCGAAGCAGCCCTGCCGGCTCCGAGCCGTCGCGGCCAATGACGGGGCGGCGGCCGGTGGCGTCCTCGACCACCAGCTGATCGAGAAGTGCCGGATCGCGCGGCACCGGATCGCCGAGGAACAGGTCGCCGACGCGCGCCCGGATGCCGATCACCTGTCCGGGGTCCGGGAGGTAACTGGTCGGCTCAATCCAGAAATCGTGTGCCGCCAGCGGCACCGTGACCCCCAGCGTCACGAGCACGAGGCTGACCCACCGTGCCCAAATCCGTCGACCGACGCGAACACCCATCGTGCCCCTCCGAATCCACACTACGGCCTGGCTCGAGATTTGGATGTGGAGGTCGTGGCCGATCCGGGAGCGCAATCCACGCGGCGCGCGCGCCCGTAGTGGCCAGTGAGATCGATCCACACGGACCGCGGGTCGAGGTCACGTGGCCGTCACGGCCATCTTGGAGGAATGCGATGAAACGAACGTCGAAAGGCGTGGTCGCGGCGGCGCTGCTGGCAGCCGGTGGCATCACCGTGCAGGGGTCGAGCCACCGCGAGGCGCTGGCGATCCTGAACGAGCCGTGCGCCGATAACACCGATACCTACGCGTGGGTGTCAAACGGCGCGCACGACAAGCTGTATCTGGTCATGAACTTCAACCCCTTGCACGAGCCTGGCCAGGGCAACCAGGGCCTGCGCGCGTGCAACGGGTACCGCTACGAGTTCCACCTCGGCAAGGGCGCCAGCCTGAGAGACCAGGTGGTCTACCGCGTCGAGTTCACCAACCGCATCACGCCCGAGGCGGCACCGAGCGCCGCCGACCCGCTCGGTGGCGGCAACGAGCTGCTCTGGCAGCTCACCGGCGGCACCGAGACGATGAAGGTGACGCGCATCGGCAACGGCGGCAATGCGGAGTCCGAGCAACGCGAGGACGACATCGAGGTGCTCGGGCGGAACCTGCCGGTGCTGCCGAACAACCACGGTCCGCAGACCGATCGCCTCGTCTACGGTCTAGGGCCGTTCTCGGGCTACCAGTCGGGCGATCCGACGAGCCGCGAAGTGGGCCTGTACGATCGGCCGTTCGCCGACACGTTCATCCACCCGCTGTCAAACGGGGGACGCATCATCGCCGGCCAGTTCGACGATCCCTATCAGCTCGACGAGAAGGGCATCTTCGACCTCGTCAACCTGTCGGCGGGCGACCTCGGTGGCATCCCAGGCGCGCGCCGCGCGCCGGCAGAAGACGTCTTCACCGGGTTCAACGTGTTCTCGATCGCGCTCGAAGTGCCGATCGCCGACGTGTTTCCCAACGGCATTCCCCACAACGGCGTGCTGCGCGGCGACTCCACCGACAGTCTCGTGCGCGTGTGGTCGCGGATCATGCGGCGCGAGCACCAGACCGTGGACGCCAGCAACATCATCACCGGCCTCAAGGGTTCGGGTGACTGGGTGCAGGTGGGCCGCAACGCCCTGCCGCTCTTCAACGCCGGTCTCGTTGGCACACAGCGGCAGACGAAGTACCTGCGCCAGAGTCCGATGCGCGACGTGAGCACGTTTGGCGCCGACATCCTGTACCCCGTGCTCGTGCGCGATGCCGAAGCACTCGGCATCTACGCCGCCCTGGGCGTACCGCCCGCCAGCGTGGCCACGCTCAAGGGACCGCGCCTCGACATCATCAACGCCATCAACCTCGGGCGCCCCATTCCGGTGGCCGATGGCTTTACCGGCGACGTCATCACGCTCGATGCGGCCACCGACTCGAGCTTCCCCAACGGCCGCCGGTTGGGCGGCGGCACGGCTCCGAACCGGAATCAGGTAAACGTCAACAGCGTGCTCATCAGCCTGATCGTGGCCGGCAATCCCGCGGCCGGTCTGGCCAAGGGCGTCGAGGTCAACGACAAGAACTACCTCGATCGCTTCCCGTTCCTTGCGCTCGCGCACCAGGGGCTCTTCCAGGGCCACGGCGGCAGTAACGAGCCCACGGTCCCCGACGTCCCGAGCCCCGGCCACGACCCCGGCCTCGGCAACCACCCCGGCAACCAGTAGTCAGGCGTTCGACGTGGAAACGGCCCCCGCTGTCGGGGGCCGTTTCTCGTTCACATCACCGGTTGACGTGGGTTGCGCCCGCGCCGAATCCGCGACTCCCGTCCTTGTCAGTAGCCGGGCAGGTAGTCTTCGATGGCGCCGACAATCAGCACTTCGGCGCCGGTCACGGTGGTGAGCTCGCCGTGATCGGTACCGGCATCCGCGTGATGGAAGTCGCCGGCGTGCAGCTCGCGGCCATCGATGAAGAGCGAGCCGCTCAGCACGTAGCACTCTTCGGGTGTGTGGTGCGTGTGCGCCGGATACACCGAGCCGGGTTCGGCGCGAATCAACAGCGTGGCCAATTCGCGCACCTTGTCGAGTGCCAGAATCTTCGCGCGAACGCCGGGCAGTCCAGTTTCGAACCAGTCGGAGAGGCTGGCGTGCAAGGTGTAGCGACCCGGTGTGCGCACCGCCGCCATCACGCGTTCACGCACATGCACCGGCGGGTCGACCAGCTCGAGGCTACCGGCCACGGCGGCCGCAGTGTCGTACAACCGGGCCACCTGCGCCCGCACCTCGGGCGAAAGCTCGGCCAGGCGGGCGGCCAGCTCAGCCTGCTCGTCGGCGTCGAGCGCGCCAATCGAATCGGCGAGCGCCAGGGCTTCCACGTCTTCCGGAATCATACGACCTGCTCCAAGCGCTCTCGCATCGCCGACAGGCCCGTGCGGATCCGCGTCTTCACCGTGCCCAAGGGAACTCCGAACCTCGACGACAGCTCGCTGTGTGTATAGCCGTCGAAGAACGCCGCCTGAATCAGCTCGCGCTGGGCGTCGGGCAGGTCGGCCATCGCCGCGCGAAGGGCGTCGGCCGTCGCGGTCTCCTGCAGCACGACCTCGGGCGTCTCGCGCGTCTCCGGTTCCGGCAGCGGGGCGCTCTCGCCGTCGCGGCTCGGGCCAGGCTCGACCGAGAGGTCGCGCCGCACGCGCAAGGCGCGCAGCCGGTCGATCGCACGGTTTCGCGCAATCCGGATGAGCCACGCGGCCGGCGACCCCAGCCTGGCGTCGTAGGTCTCGGCGCGCGACCACACCCGCACGAAGGTCTCCTGCAGCACGTCTTCCGCGTCGGCCGCGCTGCGCAGGATGCGCAGGATCACGCTGTAGGCAAGCCGGCTGTGGCGGTCGTACAGGCTCGCGAGCGCGGCATCGTCCCGGGCCGCAACGCGCTGGAGGAGATCGAGATCCGCCGTCAGAGTGGTCGACACCTCGGGCACCGAAGCAATTCTGGCATAGCTCCCGAAACCGGCACAAGCGTCAGGCGCCACCTGCAGCCGCGCCGAAGGCGGCCATGACAACGGCCAGGAGAACGACGGACCACACGGCGCGCCGGCAATGGTGAGCATGGCTGAGGTGACTACGGCCTGGGCGGCCGATTGGATTGCCGGCGCCCCCGACATCCAGCCGGCGGGGCCGCGCGTAGCAGTGCCAGGAGCGTTCGGATGCGATCTGTCTGCCTGTCCCTGGCCCTTGCCGTCGTGCTGATCCGCCCGGTTGCGGCCTTCGAACCTGACGGCGTCGTGCACGGCACGGTCCGCGACGACACCGGCGCCGCGTTGCCGGGCGTCACCATCCACCTGCGCGTGGGGGGCGACACCCGCGTCGCAGTGACTGACGCCGCGGGCACGTACCGGCTCGACGCCGTGCCGGCCGGGCGGGTGGTATTCCGCTGCTCGCTCCTCAACTTCGCCGTCGTCAATCGCGACCTCGAAATGCACGCGGGGCACACCCTGAGAGCCGACGCCGTGATGCGGCTGGCGCTCAGCGCCGACGTCGTCGTGACGGGCCAGGCCTCGTTCCGGAACGTCGCGGATGTGGACGATCCGTCGGGGAACCTCGTCGGGATCGCGGGCGCGGCCAGCCAGGGCGCCGTGACCGCCGCGCAGCTCGCGCGCCGTCCAACGCTGCGGGCGGGCGACGTCCTCGAGTCGGTGCCCGGCCTGATCGTGAGCCAGCACAGCGGCGAGGGCAAGGCGAATCAGTTCTACCTGCGCGGGTTCAACCTCGACCACGGCACCGACTTCTCCACGACCGTGGCCGGCGTTCAGGTCAACGCGCCCTCGGGCGCGCATTCGCATGGCTACACCGACACGAACTTCCTGATCCCGGAACTGGTGAGCGGCATCCAGTTCAAGAAGGGGCCGTACTTCGCAGACGAAGGCGACTTCTCGGCGGCGGGCGCAGCCAATGTCCACTACGCCAATGTGCTGACGCGGCCGGTCGTGTCGTTCGGCGCCGGGGGCGACGGCTGGCGGCGCACGCTCGCCATGGCGTCGCCGCGGGTGGGGCCCGGACATCTGCTGGCGGCGGCGGAGGTCACCGCGTTTGACGGCCCGTGGGTGCGGCAAGACGGCTTCCGCAAGCTGAACGGCGTGCTGCGCTACAGCCAGGGCGACGCGCGCAACGGCGTCTCGGTGACCGGCATGGGCTACTGGGCCGACTGGGAATCCACCGATCAGGTGCCCGCGCGTGCCGTGCAATCGGGACAGATCTCCCGCTTCGGCTTCATCGATCCGTCGGACCAGGGGCACACCGAGCGTCAGAGCCTGGCCGCGGAGCTGCAGCGCTCGGCCGCCAACGTCACCACGCGCGGATCGGCGTTCGTGCTGCGCGATCGGCTCACGCTGCTCTCGAACTTCACCTACTTCCTCGACGATCCGGTCAACGGCGATCAGTTCGAGCAGAGCGAGCACCGCGTGGCGGCCGGCGGACGGGTGTCGCAGCGGCGCCTCGGGCGGCTCTTCGGCCACCACACCGAGAGCGCCATCGGCGGGCAGGTGCGCCACGACTGGATCGACCCGGTGGGCCTCTACCGCGCCGTGGGCGGCGTGCGCACCACCACCACGCGCGAAGACCGCGTGGGCCAGACACTGGCCGGCGTGTTTGCGCAGACCGAGGTGCAGTGGCTGCGCGCGCTGCGCACCACCGTGGGGCTGCGCGCCGATGCGTATCGCTTCGACGTCACGTCGAATCTGGCGGCCAACTCGGGTCGCGGCAGCGACGCCATCGTGAGTCCGAAGGTCAGCGCCGTCATCGGGCCGTGGGCCGGCACCGAGTTCTACGCCAACGGCGGCTTCGGCTATCACAGCAACGACGCGCGCGGCGCGGTCACGCGCGTGGATCCATCCACCGGCGAGGCGGTCACGCCGGTCACGCCGCTCGTGCGCGCCCGAGGCGCCGAGCTGGGTCTGCGCACGGTGCGCGTGCGCGGGCTGCAATCCACGCTGTCGGCGTGGTACCTCGGGCTCGACTCGGAGCTGCTCTTCGTGGGCGATGCCGGCACGACCGAAGCGGGACGTCCGAGCCGGCGCGCGGGGCTCGAGTGGACCAACTACGCGCGCCTCGGTCCGTGGCTGCAGGCGGATGCCGACGTGTCGTGGTCGCGCGCCCGTTTCGTGGACGGCGATCCGGCGAGGAGCCGCGTGCCCGGGTCGCTCGACCGCGTGATCGGCGCCGGCGTGAGCGCCGAACGCGGCGTCGCCAGCGGCACTCTGCGCGTGCGGCACTTCGGCCCACGTCCGCTCGTGGAAGATGCCAGCGTGTCGTCGCAGGGCACCACGCTATGGAACGCGGAAGCGGCCGTGCGCCTGACGCGGCGCGCCAGGGTCGTGCTGCAGGGATTCAACCTGTTCGACTCGAAGGTGGCCGACATCGACTACTTCTACCGCTCGCGCCTGCCCGGAGAGCCTGCCCACGGCGTCGACGACGTGCACAGTCACCCGGCCCTGCCCCGAAGCGTGCGCCTGGCCTTGCACGTCACGTTCTGAGACTGTCGTCGCGATCGGCATTCGAGCCACAATGCCGTCGCGCCTGACGAGACCGACATGATCACATCCCGCGCGCGTTCGTTGTGGTGGAGCGCCGGCGCCGTCGCCCTCGTCTGCTGGGGATGCGGTGGCGGCAGCGGCGGCGGCTCGACGCCGCCAAGTGGGGGCACGCCCGCGCCGCCGGCGTCGCAGAACGTCTGTGCCGCGGCGCTGACGGCCGATACCGACGCCGACCAGTCGCTCGGTCAGCGTGTGAACGCCACGCCGGCGGCCGCCGCCAAGCGCGAGAATGTGCGTGGGCGCACCAAGGGCGACCCGCGTGATGCGCTGTGGAAGCATCGCGCGCCGCGAGGACGCGAGGTGGTCGAGCCGCGCGACGTCTCTGACCCGGTGACACCGGCCGCCGCCATCGATGTCGGCGAGATTGCGGTCATCGAAGACGACGGATCGATTTTTCTCAGTGCCAACGCGTTCGATCTCGCCAACACCGGGTTGCGGTTCCGCCGAAGCGGCGCCGGCTACGACGTCACGAAGATCGATGCGGCGTTCCGGTCGTCGCTCGGCACCCGTCTCACTCTGGGCGACGACGACACGGCGCGGGTGACGCTGCCGGGCCCGCTCGGTGTGTTCGGCGGCACCTTCGCTGAAGCGTTCGTGAATTCCGACGGCAATATCACCTTCGGCGCGGGTGACAGCGCCAGCCTGAGCCGCAGCGTGGGCCGTTTTCTTGGCGGCGACGTGCGCGTGGCCGCCTTCTTCTCGGATCTCGATCCCTCGGTGGGCGGACGGGTCTTCGCCCAAGCCGACGCCTCGGCGCTCACCGTGACGTGGTGCAGCGTGCCTGGTTTCGACGATCCCAACACGGTATCGGCGCAGGCGACCATCCAGGCCGACGGCACCGTCGAGTTGAAGTTCGGCGCGGTGACGCTGCGCCAGGCAGTGGTGGGCGTGTCGCCGGGCAACACGCAAATTTATGTGCCCGTTGACTTGAGCGCGAATGGACCCACCGCCGGCGGCGCCGGCGCCGTGGGCGAACGCTTCTCCGACAGCTCCGAGGCCGACCTCGTGTCGGCGGCGCAGCG
>JANORI010000266.1:0-4452 GCA_031415235.1 Acidobacteriota bacterium
AGCGCACGCCCGTGACGCGGTCTGGGTCCGCCCGAGCGTCATGGCGCCGAGACGCAAGATGGCCGCGGCGCGATTCGCCGAGGGCGGCGTCCGGCTGCGCAGGAGCGTCCGCCGGACATCCGGTGCTGCGGGGCGAGGGTCAGCCAGGACGTGACGGGACGCCTGTTGCATCCGTGGACCAGCGCCCCAGCGCTCTCGAGGAGCGTGCTCCGGTGCCGGAGAGAGCCGCGCCAGGCCACGATCCCATCGGCGGGCCGGACGCTCCCACCGGGCTGCTGCGACGGTTCGGTCAGTTCCCCCTGTGCCGATCAGTTCGCGCGTGGCTTCAGCCGGCAGGCGCAACGCGACGCGGCCAGTCACTATCTCGACGCGCTCTTCACCGACAGCGAGCGGACGTCGATGCAGGCGATGCATGGGCGCCTCGGCGATCCCGGCAGTTCCGAAGCGCTGCAACATGGCATCACCGACGCACCGTGGGACGCAGAGCGGGTGTAGTGCGCGAGTCGAGTTGGCGGTACCTGTTCTGTGCTGATACTCAGGCTTTGAGTGGGTTTTCCACCAACGCTGTCCGCACTACAATCACGCCCGGATGGCACGTCAGCGGCGGTTCGATCGGCGCGGCGCGGCGGCGGGCGGTTCGACGCGGGCGCCGGGCCGACCGGGGCGAGAGCTGCCGGACGAGCCGCTGACACGCCAGGACGTCCGACTCATCGCGCTCGTCACGGGCGTGGCCACGGCCGTGCGGCTGATCTTCCCGGTCGTCTGGAGCGAGCGTGACGCGCTCGGCTCGGCGTTCTACGTCGGCGACGCGCGAGCCTTCACGGCCTTTGCGTCGGCGATTGTCGCGGGCCAGCCGTTCGACAATGGCGTGCCGTTCCACCCGCCCGGCTGGGCGCATGTCCTGGCGACGTTCTATGCGCTGGCCGGCTACGACCCGGTGAGGGGCTCACCGCCAGACCCGGCGGCGATCAAAGCGTTCGTCGCTGTCGTGAGCGGGCTCGCCTGCGGCGCGTCGGCCGTGCTCGCCCGGCTCATCGGCGGACGGTTGGCGCTTACGGCGATCGCACCGCTCGCGGTCTTCCACTTCGGGCACACCGTGCAGGGCACGGTCGCAAACACGGAAGCGCTGTACGGGCTGCTGCTGGCCGTGCTGCTCTCGTCGCTCGCCCTGGCGACGCGCCACGGCTGGCTCGACGTGCCCGACGTGGGGGCGACACGGTTCGGGGCATCGGCCGCGATTGGCGCTCTGGCCGGATGCGTCGCCGTCGTGCGGGCGGAGTTCCTGCTCGGAACGGCCCTGGTCGGGATCGTGATCGCCCGGTCAGCGGCCCGTACATCGCGCGGCCTGGTTGTGGCGGCGTATGCGGCAGGTGTCGCGGCGTCCCTCGCACCGAGCACCGTTGCGCACTGGCGAAGCATCGACGCGTTCAACACGCGCAATGCTTCGAGGCTGGCCGCGCCGCTGCCACGGCTGGCCCCGGTCACGAGCTACGGCGCGTTCAGCTTCGCGCTCGCCAACCACGCCGAGGCCGACGGGGGCCCCAACAGCGACCACCCGCTCCTCGTGCCAGCCAACGAGGACGAGGAGGCCCGCCTGGCGGCGGGCCTCCTCGATCTCTCAGTGTCCAGCGTCCATCGGCTCTACGTCGATGGCTATGGCATCGGATTGCGCTGGTGGTGGGAGCATCCGGCCGACGCGCTGGTCCTGCTGTGGCGCAAGAGCCGAATTGCGTACGGCGCGCTCGGCCTGGGATATGGGCCGCTCGATGCTCCCGTGGGCGCTGAAGGCATCCGACGGCGCGTCGATCTCGTCGAGCCCGAGGCGATGTGGCTGGCGCCGCTGCACCTGGGACTCCTGATATTCGGGTGGTATAGGCTTCGACGCTGTGCGCCGGACATGGCGTGGCTGTTTGCGATCCCCGTCGTGACGCTTCTTGCCTCGACCTGGCTGTTCTACGGGTACGTCCGGCTGGTCGTGGCCTACATGCCCGTGCTATGGGTGCTGCAGGCCGTGGCGATCGCCGCACTGGCCGCGCGGACTGGCCTCGGACGGTGGCTCGAGGCCCGTGGCGGCACGATTGCGGCCGCCATCCTCCTGGTCGGCCTCGCCGCGGTGTCGGCCGCAGCGATCCGTCCGCGTTCCGCCGTCCTCGACGGGCCCAGAGGCGAGGACGGACAGGTCTTCGTGGACGAGACAGTACGCGTCCGGACCCTGGGTCCAGAGCCGTGAGACGCGCCTCGCGCCTTGCGCCCATCGGGTTGTCCCTCGCCAGAACCGCGCAGACGACAGTTCCGGAGCTGCTCCAGGCCGCCCCCCCAAACGGCGTAGCCCGCCTGCGTCAGTGCCGACGCCAGCTGTTCCCGGAGCGACGCATCGTCCTCGGCCACGAGCAGACGCATGTCCAAGAAGAGTCATAGCGCAGGCGCACCTGAACACGACTTGAACGGCTCGGTCACTCGCCGCTCATCGGCCCTGGCGCGACCATCTCGTACGACCGCAGGCGCGCGACGTGGTCGTAGATGTGCGACGTGACGATGAGCTCGTCGGCTTGTGTGCGGGCCACGAATTCCTGCATCTGGGCGGTGACGGTGGCCAGACTGCCCACAAACGACACGCGGGCGCGCTGCATGGGGTCGGCCGGCTCGAACGGATCGCGCTCCCACTCCTTCGACGGCGGCGGGAGCTGAATCGGGTGCCCCGATCGCAGGCTGGCGAAGCTCTCCCGTCCCGACGAGGCGAGGAACCGCGCTTCGTCGTCGGTCTCGGCCGCGACGACATTCACACCCAGCATCAGGTAGGGCGCGGCCAGTTGTGCCGACGGGGTGAACCGCTCGCGATAGATCCCGATGGCATCAAACAGCATCGCCGGCGCGAAATGGGAGGCGAAGGCGAACGGCAGCCCCAAGGCAGCGGCCACCTGCGCGCCAAAGGTACTCGAGCCAAGAATCCAGATCGGGATCGACAGGCCGGCGCCGGGCACCGCCTGGACGGATTGTCCGGGCAGCGCTGGCGCGAAGTAGCGCATCAGCTCCACGACGTCGTTGGGGAAGCCCTCGGGGTCGGCATTGAGCGTGCGTCTTAGCGCCATGGCCGCAGGACGGTCCGTGCCGGGCGCGCGCCCCAGGCCGAGATCCACGCGGCCAGGGAACAGCGACTCGAGCGTGCCGAACTGCTCGGCGACCTGCAGCGGCGCGTGATTGGGCAGCATGATGCCGCCCGAGCCAATGCGGATGCGCGACGTGCCCGCGCCGACGTGCCCGAGCAGGACCGCCGTGGCCGCGCTGGCGATGCCGGGCATGTTGTGATGCTCCGCCAGCCAGAAGCGTGTGAACCCCCAGCGTTCCGCGTGCTGGGCCAGATCGCGCGTGCGGCGAAAGGCGTCTGCCGCGCTTGCGCCCTGAAGGATAGGCGAGAGGTCGAGTACAGAGAGCGGGATCATCACAAAAGCACGATACATCGAGCGGTCGTGTTGCCCGTTCTGAGGCTACGGCCGACGGCATGAAGCCGCGTGGTGACGGTGTCGAGCATGGCCAGGCGCTCGCTTTCCGTCGGTTCGGGCAGCAGGCGCGACACCAGGCCCTGCGCGCTCTCCTGCAACACACCCGTGGGCTCGCCCGTTGTGGAGTCGCGGACGGATGCCCCTCGGATGCCCCTCGGTCATTGACAACCCCAGGGCCCTGTGACAGCCTCTGCGCGGATCGACCAGCGCAACCGCGGTCCCGTCGTTGCGGCCACTGACGTATTGGTCCGGGGGCGCCCATGTTGCAGGCAACGAGGGCAGTAGCGGTCGTGGTGATCGCACTGGCGATGTGCGTTCCGGCACGTGCGCAGCAGAGCGAGCTCTCTTCGCTGCAGGTCCGCCGCGATCGAGCGCGAGGTTGCTGGCGCCGTTCACACCTACTACCGGCTGTTCACCGAGCGGAACATGGCCGCGCTCGGCCGGCAGGTCTATCACGTGCCGTGGATGCAGCTGGGGGCCGCGGGCATCGACGTCGATGCGACTCCCGAGGCGGGGACTGAACGTGCCGGGCACGGTCCGCCGTCGGGGACCCGGCAAGAGAGAAGGCGGTCATGAGCACGACCCGTGAACTTCGCGACCTCGGGATGCACCGGCGCATTCCGCGCCGGGACTTCCTGAACGGCGTTGCGCTCGGCGTAGCGGGCGCCACCGCCGCCTTCCGGTCGATGCCCCTCGAGGCCCGCGTGCAGACGTCAGGCGCGGAGCCGGCCTACCCGCCTGCCCGGCTCGGGCTGCGCGGCCAGTACGCATCGACAATCGACGCCCTGGGGGCCGTCCGTCGCGGTGACTACGCCGCCTACCCAGGCATCGACGTGGACACCGGTGAGACCTACGACCTGGTCATCGTAGGCGGTGGCCTCTCGGGGCTCGCGGCGGCCTACTTCTGGCACAAGGCGCTGCCCAATCAGCGCGTGCTCGTGCTCGACAACCA
>JANORI010000267.1:0-6636 GCA_031415235.1 Acidobacteriota bacterium
CCGCGTCCCGCCGGAGCAGGGAAGCTAGACCGACGTGAGCTGGTGGCCCAGCTTGTCCTTCTTGGTCGTCAGGTAGCGGCGGTTCGCCTCCGACACCGCGACTTCAATGGGCACGCGCTCGTTGATGACCAGCATGTCGCCGGTGACGCCTTCGAGCTTCTTCGGGTTGTTGCTCATGAGCCGCAGCGAGCGTACGCCGAGCAGCTTGAACATGTGCACCGCCGAGGCGTAGTCGCGCGAGTCGGCCGGGAAGCCCAACTGCTCGTTGGCTTCGACTGTGTCGTGCCCCTGGTCCTGCAGCGCATACGCACGGATCTTGTTGGCCAGGCCGATGCCGCGGCCCTCCTGGTGCAGGTACAACACCACGCCTCGTCCCTCGTCGGCCACCCGTCGCATCGCCATGTGCAGCTGCTCGCCGCAGTCGCAGCGCGCCGAGTGGAAGATGTCGCCGGTGACACACGACGAATGCACGCGCGCCAGTACGTTCTGACCGTCGCCGATGGCCCCATGCACGAGCGCCACGTGCGTGGCGCCGTCCAGCCGGCTTTCGAACACCCGGATATCGAACTCACCAAACTCGGTCGGCAGCTTGGCGGTCGCCACCTCGATGACCGCGGGGCGGCCGCGCAAGGCAGAAAACATGGCAGCAATGCGTGTACTTATCAAGGGTCTGCGGAGCCTGACGGCGGCCATCGCTCGGCCGATGGCCGGAGTGGTCCCTGTAATTGTACTGCTCATAGCTTTGAAAGGACCATTCTTCATCAGACGCTCATCAGGGTCGGTTGGCCCCGAAGCGCCCCTGGCCGCCGTGCGGCTGGGGTGGGAACCGCCCGACTTCCTGGGGTTTTAGCCGCGATCTCTGCCGCGGGCCTCCTCTCGGCACAGAATGCTCGGATGCTGACCGCGACGCTACGTGCTGCCTCCACCGGCGACTTCGACGCGTGGCTTCCCCTCTGGCGCGGCTACCAGGCGTTCTACAAGACCGACATCCCGCACGCCACCACCCTCACCACGTGGCACCGGTTGCTGGACCCGGCTGAGTCCATGCACGTGATGCTGGCCGAGGTGTCGGGTGAGGTGGTGGGCTTCGTGCACTCCATCGAGCACCGCAGTTGCTGGACGAGCGGCGACTACATGTACCTGCAAGACCTCTTCGTGAAGCCGGGACTGCGCGGGCACGGGGTGGGCCGCCAGCTCATCGAGCATGTCTACGCCGATGCCGCGGCGCGCGGCTGCTCGAGGGTCTGGTGGCTCACGCACGAATCCAACACCGACGCCATGTTGCTCTACGACCGCATCGCCAATCGCAGTGGGTTCCTGCAGTACCGGAAGGTGCTGTGACGGCTAGAATATGTCCATGGTTCGACTTATGACGAGGCTCATCGCCCTGGCCTTCTGCGTGGTGCTCTCGGCCTGCTCTCAGCCCCTGACCGTGGGCACCATTCAGCTGGGCCGATCCCTCAATGCTGACAACAGCGTGGCGAGCCAGACCGCAACGTTCAAACCCGGTGAGACGGTGTATGTGGCGGCGTTGAACCCGGCCCGCGGTGAGGGCACGGTCAGCGTGAAGTGGTACTTCGGCTCCCAGCTGCTCAGTGAGCGCTCGAAGCAGGTGTCCTTCAAGGGCGCCGGTGCCACCGAGTTCCACCTGCAGAGCACCGCCGGTTTCCCCGTGGGCGACTACAGTGTGGAAGTGCTGCTCAATGGCCAGTCGGCGGGCCGCCGGAACTTCAACGTGGCAATGTAGGCCGCATCGCGGACGCCCGTCCGGCGCAGCCGCGCACGGACTAGAATGACGCCCGGCTAATCCTGTGGCTCAATTCATCGACACGCTGACGACTTACCTGTTCCAGTACTTCGTCGTCTGGTTGCTGCTCGGTGCGGGGCTGTTCCTTTCCATCCGCTACAACTGGGTGCAGTTCCGGCGCTTCAACGAGGCGTTACGCGAGCTCGTCGCTCAGCAGCAGTCGCCGTCGGCCGGTGGCGCGCTCACGCCGTTCCAGGCGTTCATGACGGTGCTCGGCGCGTCGATTGGCACCGGCAACATCGCCGGTGTGGCCACGGCCATCATCTCGGGCGGACCCGGCGCGCTCTTCTGGATCTGGATGTACGGCCTCGTGGCCACGTCGGTGAAGTTCACCGAAGCGGTGCTGGCCGTGCGCTACCGCGAGGTCGCTCCTGACGGCGTGCACGCCGGGCCGATGTACTACCTGCGCGACGGGCTGAAGGCGCCGCGGCTCGCCAAGGTCTTCGCACTCGTGGCCGGCGTGGGCGCGCTTACCACCACGCCGTTCACCCAGCCCAACTCCATCGCGCTCGTGCTCGACAGCGTGTTTGGCGTGCCGACGTGGATGGCCGGCATCGCGATCGCGGTGCTCGTGTGGGCCGTGATCATCCGCGGCATCAAGTCGATCGGCAAGGTGGCGCAGATCCTGTCACCGCTCAAGGTTGGACTGTACCTGGTGGGTGGCCTGGTCGTCATCGTGATGTTCATCGACCGCGTGCCGCACGTGCTGTCGATGGTGTTCTCCGAGGCGCTCACCACGAAATCGGCGATGGGCTTCGGCTGGTTCGTGGCCATGCGCTACGGCGTGGCCCGCGGCGTCTATGCCAATGAAGCGGGGTACGGCACGGCGGCCGTCGCGTACGGCGCGGCGAAGTCTGACCGGCCGGCGCAACAGGGCCTGCAGGCGCTGATGGAAGTGTTCATCGTGTCGTTTGTCACCGGCACGATCAGCGCCATGACGATCCTGGTGAGCGGCGTGGCCGAGACGTCGATTGCCGCGGCGCACGCCGGACAACCGTACGTGACGAGCACCGCCGCCGTGGCGGCCGCCTTCAATCTGGCCGTGCCCACCGTGGGCGGCTGGGTCGTGGCCTTTTGCGCGTTTCTTTTCGGCTACACGACCTTGATTGGCTGGGCCTACTACGGCGAGCAGTTCCTCGAGTACATCCTGGGACGCTCGGTGACGATCCCCTACCGCTGGACCTACTGCCTGCTGATCCCGTTTGGCGCCATCATGAAGCCGGAACTCGTCTGGGCATGGGGCGACCTGATGAACGTGCTGCAGGTCTTCCCGAACATGGTGGGCCTCATTGGACTGAGCGGCATGGTCGTGGCGTATACCAAGAAGGGTACTTAGTGGCGTCGATCTACAAGATCGTGCCGGCACCGCTCTGGCGGGCGGCGGTGGCGGCCGGGAGCTTTTCGGGTGCGGGCGTAGATCTGGTTGATGGCTACATTCACTTTTCCACCGCGGCGCAAGTGCGCGACACGGCGGCGACGCACTTTGCCGGCGTGCCTGAGCTGCTGATCGTGGCCGTGGACGCGAGTGCGCTGGCGCCGGCACTGCGGTGGGAGCCCTCACGGGGCGGCGACCTGTTCCCGCACTTGTATCAGGACCTGCCGTTGGGGGCCGTGCAATGGGTCGAGCCCCTGCCGGTCGACGGGAATGGACGCCACGAATTTCCGGTGGCGATGGCACTCGATGGAGGACGTGATGGTGACACTGCGTAAGAGAGTTCGTGCGGGCGCGTTCCCGGCAATGGTGGCGCTCGTGTTCGGCACCGGCGCCGTGGCGACGGCGCAGACGCCCGCGGCGGCGGGCGCCGACAAGGACGTCCGCACCGTGATTGCCGACTACAACGCCGCCTACGGCAGAAACGATCTCGACGCCTACTTCAAGGCGTTTGCGCCCGACCTCACGCAGTGGTTCCCGTCGGGCCGCATCGACAAGGCGACCTACCAGGCCGACTGGACGAAGTACATCGGCAATGGCAACAAGCTCGAGCGCGTCGAAGTACGCGACCTCCAGGTGCAGTTGAGCCCCTCGGCTGACGCGGCGGTGGCCACCTACGTGCTGCGCGTCACGACCCGCACGGCCAAGGGGCAGGTCTCCACGGAAGACAACCAGGAGACCGACGTGCTGTTCAAGCGCGCGGGCGCCTGGACGATCGTGCACGTGAACTACGCGCCGGCCAAGAAGACGGCGGCCCAATGATGGGCGCGGCGAAGGCCCTGACGTGTCTGGCCGCAGCGCTCACGCTGGGCGCCTGCGCCAGCGCCAAGCCCGCGGGAGGCTCGGCGCCTGGCGCGACGTCGGCGCCTGTCGCCACGTCGGCTCCCGCGGCAGCCACGCAGAAGCCCGCGGCTCCCGGCGCCGCGGCGGCTACCCCGGCGGCTCCGGCCCCGCCTCAGCGCCGCATTGCCACGTCGCCCGACGGCACGAAGATCGCGTACGACGTCGAGGGCACCGGCCCGGCGCTGCTGCTCGTGCACGGCGGCGGCCAGACGCGCCGCTCGTGGAGCGAGCGCGGTTACACCGCGCCGCTGCGCGACAAGTTCACCGTGATCACGATGGACTTGCGCGGCTACGGCGACAGCGGCCGGCCCGCAGTGCCCAACGCGTACGCACTCGAGCGCGTGCTCGAGGACATCGGCGCCGTGGCCGATGCGGCCAAGGCCCCGCGCTTCCATTTGTGGGGGTTCGGCCATGGCGCCACGATCGGCCGGTATCTCGCGGCGCGGTCCGACCGTGTGATTTCGGCCGTGCTCGTGGGCGCAAGTCTGGGCCCGCCGCTCGAAGGCGTCGTGAAGGACGCCATTGCCGGCATGCGCGCCAAGTGGCTGCCGTTCGTACAGCAGCAGATGGCCGGCACGCTGAAGGTCGACGCGCTGTCAAACAGCGATCGCACGGCGTGGGACGCTGGTGTGGCCGTGTCGGCGCTGGCGCTCGGCGCGCTTTCGGACTACCCGGCGCTCGAGCCGGCCGAGATCAAGGCGCCCACGCTGTGGCTGATCGGGGCGTCCGACGCGTCGGCCATGGAGAACGTCAAGGCCTACGAAGGCAAGCTGGCTGGCACGAAGGTCACGCTGAAGCTGTTGAACGGGACGACCTACGGCGACAGCTTCGGGAAGAGCGAGCTGTCGCTGGCCGAGGCTGTGCCGTTCCTCGCCGCTGCGCGGTAGGGAACCCCGTCTGGAATGACCAGGAGGTGCGCGACTTCATGCGCGATACGATCCGTGCGGGCGGTGAGACGCGCGCGATTGACATCGACGGCAGAGACCGCGCGATCTGCCGCAACGCCTCCAGGACTCGCCGTAGGGGCATGCCCCTGATCGTTTTTCATCTGCCGGCCGGATGAGCCGAGGCCTCAGCGGGGCGCCTGCCTTCTGCCCGGGCTTGGCGTTTGCACTCCCATTCGCATCGTCGGCGGTGGCGAGGACGAGCGAGATGGCTCCTCCCGCGTAAAGCGGCCGCTGCGCGCTCCGGTCTGACGGCCATCATCACATCTGGCGAGCCCGAGACTCGAGACCCGCGCGATTCGAGTGTCCGCAGCACCTCGAGCGCCCGCGGCATGCCCAATACGCCCCAGTGCAGTTCCATCACGAACTTAGAGACACGCGTAGTCCCTCAGAACAGGCGCCAGAGCGACTCGGCGGGTCGGCCGGCCTTGAACGCGCCGAAGCCCCTCGCGACGACGTAGAGGGGCACGAGCCCCGCAAGCCACACGAGATACACCGTCGCGTAGCCGGTGCCGGCGCGGAACCACACCGCGCCCACCGCGGCAAACAGCCACAGGTGCGCGATGTAATACGCAAGCGGCGCCTGTCCAAACACCCGCAAGATGCGGCCGAGCGTCGTCGCGACGAACCGCGTGCGTTCGATGCCGGCCAGCAGCAGCAGGTTCCCGCCCACCATCAGCAATGTGAACACGAGCGACGGCGGATACTTGACGAGGTTCAGGAACTCGATCCATGAACCGTCACGAGGCGGGCGCAGGTTGCCGAGTCCGCCTGCCGCGCGGAGCCCGATGGCGGCGGCGACGGCCACCAGCCCCAACCACGGCACACTGGCGAGTGCGGCTCGACGATCACGCGCAAGCCAGCGCCCGAAGAGGATGCCGAGGGCCGCCGTGCCGAACCACGGGACAATCGGATACTGCGACCAGACGCCGTGACTCCAGCGCGAGAGCAGCAGCACCGTGCGCACGAAGCCGTAGCTCGTGTCGAAGTGCTCGGGCCCTGGTGTGGTCAACGCCGTGACCAGCAGTGCGCCGACGGCCAGCAGCGCCCACATCCAGGGGCGCAGGTGGATCACGGCCGCGCTGATGGCCATCGACGCGCCGAGTGCGAACAGCACGGTCAGTACCCACCGCGGCTGGGTCGCCCCGGGAATGGCGAATTCGGGGTTCGACGCGGGGTTGGGCGGTCCGCTCAGGATGCCAAGAAGGAAGGCCGGCACTTCAAACAGCGTCGCGATCACAATGAGCAGCAGCCCACGCGTCGCGATGGCACGCGTCACCCGCCAGCGGCTCCAGCCCTGGGCCGCGCGCGCGTGCGCCATCAGGCTCAGGCCCGCGCCCATCAGGAAGAAGAACCCGGGCGCGCAGAAGTGCGTGACGAAGCGCGTCAGGAAGGGCAGCGCGCTCGCATACCTGGTCCACGCGCCCGCCCACATCTCGTTTGAATGAAAACGGCCCACGAAGAGGCCGACGTGGTCGAGCGCCATCACGACCATGATCAGGCCGCGCAGCACGTCGAGCGAGGCGAGGCGGTGATCGGATCGAGACGGCGGCGCCACCGCAGCTGGCATGACTAGGCCATCGCCGTGACCCGGTCGTGTCCGTTCCGCA
>JANORI010000268.1:0-2578 GCA_031415235.1 Acidobacteriota bacterium
GCTGTGGCGCACGGCAAGGCCGAGTCGATCGCTGCCGGTGAGGTCCCCCTCGAACCGTACGGCCGCGTGCGACGTGGTGCCGTGATTGGTGAAGTTTTCCTCCACAGGTGGATCCAGGAACCGATCGGTGCCGGCACCGCCGGCACTGACGCCCAGCACGGCGTGCGTCCAGCCGTACTCCGCCGCGGCGTTTCCGGCTAGCGTGTCGAAACTGCCGGCCGACGACGACACGCTGCCATGCCAGCCCTCGCGCGGCTGGCCCGTGGTGACGACCTCGATCACGCCGCCCAGCTTGCGGCCGTATTCCGCCGGATAGCCTCCGGTGCGAATCTGCAGAGCCCGCACGTTGTCGGTGGCTACCTCGGGCGCGAAGGCCGGCGATCGGTTGTCGGTGAACGGCAGGCCGTCGACGACATACTGCGTCTGGTACTCCGACGCGCGTGGATGGAGGATGCCGTTGGCTTCGAGCAGCCAGCCGGGTTGACTATTCACGAGGTCGGGCAGCGACCGCCCCGGCAGCGCCGTGGTGCGTTGCTGCAGCATGTCGGCGCCAATCCGGTTGACGACGGTGGCCTGGTGCGGGTCCACCAGTGTTTGCGCCGACGTCACGAGCACCTGGGCGTCGAGTCCCGCCACGGCTACCGACACGCGCAGCTCGGTCGGCACGGCCGAAGCGATCTCGACGAGCCTGGTGGCGGTGGCGAACCCGCCGCGCGTGACCGACACGCGATACGCCCCAAACGGTAGCCGCCGGGTGACGAGCACGCCCTGCGCGTCCGTGTCGAACCGCTGATGGAACTGGTTCGCCTCGCTCACGAGTTCGACGGCGCTCTGCAGCGGCAGGCCGCTCGGATCCGTGACCATGAGGCGCAGTTCGCCGGTGCTGGCCTGGGCGAACTGTGCCAGGCAAAGCAGCAGAAGAGGAACCGCATTCGACACGCCCGGCATTATGCCGCACGCTCCCTCACAGGCATGCGAGACCGGAGGCAGCGTCGCTTACCGCGTAATTCGGTCCGTACCGGTTATACTCCTGCCGACGCCGGTCCCATCACTCGAGGCTCCTCCATGAAAGTCACGCGACGCGATCTGCTTGCCGGCGCGGCCGGCGCGGTGGCCCTGGGAACGACCGCCGGGGCCCAGGCCCCTGCGTCGGTCGATCCCAGCAAGGTCCGCGGCAAGCCCCCCCGTGCAACGGGCCAGCGGGCCGACGCCGAGAAGGTGCAGCGCCTCGTGCGCGGAGCGTCCTCGGGCACGCCGCATCAGGATCTGATGGGCATCATCACGCCCTCCGATCTGCACTTCGAGCGGCACCACGGCGGCGTACCGGATATCGACCCGGCCAACTACGCGCTGCTCATCCACGGCATGGTCGACCGGCCCATGGTGTTCACGCTGGCCGATCTCAAGCGCTTCCCGTCGGTGTCGCGCATCCACTTCCTCGAGTGTTCAGGCAATTTTGGGCGCACAGCCGGACCCGAGACCACGCCCGGACAGCTGGCCGGACTCACGAGCACGAGCGAGTGGACCGGCGTGCCGCTGGCCACGCTGCTCGAGGAAGCCGGCGTGCAGGCCAAGGCGAAGTGGCTGCTCGCCGAGGGCACCGATGCGGCCGTGCTCACGCGCAGCGTGCCCATCGAGAAAGCACTCGATGACGCGATCATCGCCTACGGACAGAACGGCGAGCCGATTCGCCCTGAACAGGGTTACCCCGCGCGCCTGTTCCTGCCGGGCTGGGAAGGCAACGCCAGCGTGAAGTGGCTGCGGCGCATCGAGGTGTCGGACCAGCCCTTCATGACGCGCGAAGAGACGTCGAAGTACACCGAGCCCTTCGCCAACGGCACGTCACGCATGTTCAGCTTCCGCATGGATGCGCGCTCGCTCATCACCTATCCCGGCTTCCCCGTGACGCTCACGCCCGGCTGGGTCGAGATCAACGGCATCGCGTGGACCGGCGCCGGCAAGATCGCGCGCGTCGACGTGAGCACTGACGGCGGCAAGGCGTGGACGGCCGCGAAGCTACAGGAGCCGGTGCTGTCGATGGCCCATACCCGGTTCAGGCACCTCTGGAACTGGACCGGCGGCGAGGCGGTGATCATGAGCCGCGCGGTCGACGAGACCGGCTACAGGCAACCGACGCGCGCGGAGCTGCTCACGCAGCGCGGACCGGGCACCACGGGCTACCACCTGAATCCGATCACCGGCTGGGTGGTGCAGGCCGGCGGCAAGGTGAACTACAAGGAGGAGGCGTGGGAATGACGCGCATCCGTTTGGCTGGTCGCACCGTCGCACTGGGCGGCGCACTAGGACTAGGACTAGGCGTGGCGATCCTGGTCGTGGCGATGACGGCCGCCGCTGCCGCGCAAGCGCCCGCGCGCTTCGGCATCGGCCGGCCGGCCACGCCGCAAGAGATCGCCGCTATCGACATCGACATCATGCCCGACGGCCGGGGACTCCCGGCCGGACGCGGAACGTCGGCCGACGGCGCGGCGATCTACGCGGCCAAGTGCGCGCAGTGCCACGGCAAGACCGGGAAAGAAGGGCCGAACGACGTGCTCGTCGGCCGCGAGCCGCGCACCGG
>JANORI010000269.1:0-12812 GCA_031415235.1 Acidobacteriota bacterium
GTTCCGTCCCGTCAGCGGCCAGCCGGGCTCCGAAACGGCCGTTGAGCTCATCAACGGCACCGCCAAGAGCATCCGTATCCTCAACAAGCGGGACGGCCTGGTCTACCAGGTGGTGATCAACACGTTGTCGGAAGACAACATGACGATCAGCAACGAGTACATCCGCATGGACAAGGCCGGCAAGATCACCGGCGTCACGCACGTCACCTACAAGAAGCGCAAGTAGCGCTCGCGGCGCACGGCGCCGACGACACTCGCGGAGCAGCGGCCGCCGGGCAACCGGCGGCCGTTCTCTTCTGGCCGCCGATCGGGTCGGTCTCGAGCCTGGGCGGTCCGTCGCGCGCGCGCGCGGAATCCCGCAGAGGCAGGCTTCTTCGTGACGGCGCGGCTGCGTGCCGGCGTCACCGTCGCTCAGGCGCAAGCCGCCATGGACACAGGCGAACATTAATCGAGCAATCGACTATGGCTATCATAGCCATGTCGAGGTCGACCAATGCGGAGCACCAACATCGCCGATCTGCGGAACCGCCTCACTCAGTACCTGCGAGAGGTCCGCTCGGGCGAGGAGATCATCGTCCGGGACCGCCAGCGGCCCATCGCCAAGATCGTGCCGTTCACCGTCGATGGCGATGACGCCGATGACGCGGCGCTGGTGGCCGACGGCCTGATGCGCAAGGGTTCCGGCACCATACCGCCTTCGTTCTGGAAGGCGCGTCGGCCACGCGTGTCGTTGAAGGCCGTGGTCGCCGCCGTCACGGCCGATCGCGACGAGGCCTGAGCGGTGGCGTTCTGGGACGCGAGCGCGATCGTCCCGCTCTGCTGCTCGCAAAGAGCGAGCACACAAGGACGTCAGCTCCGACGCGAGCTGAAGCGCATGGTCGTCTGGTGGGGCACGTCGCTGGAGGCCAGGAGCGCGTTCGCCCGGCTCGGTCATGACGGCGACATCAGCCCCAATGAGCGCGTTGCAGCCGTCAATCTACTGGGACAGCTGCCGGCCACGTGGGACGAGGCCTCGAGCCCATTTCAATCGTGGACGCCAGCGGCATCGAGCGCGCCGACACCCACGGCATTCGCGTCAGGGTGCGCGAGTAGCGTGGACGCCTCTCACGGAGCAGGCAATAGAGGAGTTCCTGGAGGAATCAGTCGTCCGGGCGCGTCGGCTTCGCCCTGCGCGCGTCGAACCTGGTACGCACGGCGGCGTACTGCCCGGGCGTGAGATCGTCGCCGTAGAGCTGCGCCAGCACTGCCAGGCGCGCATCGACCTCGTCGGTCACGCCGCTGTCTCGCACCCGCGCCGCGGCCAGCGCACGAGCGGTCGGGAACATTCGGGCGGCCATCACCGCACGGTCGCTGCCGGACCGCGCCATCAGGCGCAGACGGAGACGCGATGCGATCTCAGGCGAGGTGTCGAACACCGGCACGGTCACGCACGGACCTCCGCCAGCAGCGGGGCGACGCCGAGCACGGCGGCCCACTGGTCGATGTACGGCCAGTCGAGCACGGCGACGTCACGCACCAGACGGTCTACATCGAAGCGCTGCACCGGAGAGCCGCTCTGCTGGAGCCACAGGAGCTTGGCGAGAATCAGGTCTTCTGCCGTCACCACATCCGCGGACACAGGGCCCAAGTGGCGCGTGACACGGCGCGCAAACTCCCCGCGATGGTACGGGTCATCCTTCCGCACGATGAAGTCGATTTTCAGCAGCGTCTCGTCGTGAATCGCGTTGGCGATCGACCGCCGCGATGCGGCCCGTTCGAGGGCTCCGGCGTCGCAATAGAACTCCGATGCCAGGGCCGCGGCCAACGGCGCCGCCTGCCGTGGCGTCAGATCCACCACGATGTCGAGGTCACGCGTCATCCGCGGCTGCGCGTAGTAGCTCGCCGCAATCGAACCGCTGACCATGTGATCGATCCCGAGCCCACGCAGCACGTCGAGCACCCGTGCCAGGACGGCCAGCTGTTCGTCCACCGGTGGCTCCATTCCCATCAGTGTAGCCGCGGTCCCGGCGCCCGAACGGCCCCGTCCGATCAGAAGCCCAATTGCGCCGTGAACTGCACCGCGCGCGGCTGGCGCACGCCCGTGACCTGCCCGAACACGCCCGACGAGATGCTCTCGGTGGGCAGGGTCCGCTGGGCGATGTTGAAGAGGTTGAACGCTTCGACACTCACCTTGATCGATCGATTGCCGCCGAGCGACGGGGTCCACTGCAGCGTGACGTCGGCGTTGAAGTACTTGGGGTTGTTGTCGAAACGCGCAATCGGCGCGAAGCCGAACAGCGTGCGCAGCCGGTTGGCTTCCTCGAGCGTCATCTCGCGAACGCTGTTGCGCGAGTAGGTGGCCCCGGGGCACGCGATGTTGCGGCAGATGGCCTCGTTCACCCAGTCGGTGGTCAGGCCGTCGCCGTTCACGTCGCGCGCCACAGTGATGTTCATCGGCGCTTCGGTCTCGAACTCGCCGACCACGCCGAGCATCACGTTGGCCGGCAGGCGCCACTCGACGTGCGCGTTGGCCACGTGACGTCGGTCGTCGCTGCCGGGTCCCCAGTTCAGGTCCGTCTTCTCGGGCACCAGGAATCCGCTCACGAAGTTGAAGGCGTTGTCGCGCGACTGCGCCAGCACGTAGTTGGCGCCGTATGACAGCCGTCCGGTCATCCGCTTGCGCAGGTCCACGACCAGGCCGCGGTAGCGGATCTCGCCGAAGTTCGAGTAGAAGCTCACGTTCGTGAAGGCCGGGTCGGGACGCACGGCGCCACCGCCGTTGATGTTGGCGGAGCCGGGGCGACCGGCGTTCGTGTTCTTGATGAACACGTGATCGTAGCCACGGTTGTAGACCAGACTGACGTCGATGCCGATGTCGTGCGTGACTTCCCGCCGGTAGCCGAGCTGCGTGTTCCAGTTCCACGGCGTCCGCAGGTTCTCGTCGATGACGGACAGGTCGACCGGTGGAATCGTCGTCGTACCGCCCGCGAACGGATCGGGCCAGCGCGGGTTGTCGATCTGGAGGCCAATGACCTTCGGCGGCGTGAAGCGAGCGTTGCCGACCACGTTCAGGATGACCTGGTCGTAGTAGATGCCCGTGCCGCCGTAGATGACCTGGGTCGTGCTGCCGCCGGGCGCCCACGCGAATCCGAAGCGCGGCGCCACGTTGTTCCGATCTTTCGACACGCCGTTGCCCGGGGCGCCGGTCACGTCGATCAGAGCCTCGGTCCTGGCACCTTCGTAGTCATAGCGCAGCCCGAGGTTGAGGGTCAGACTCGGCGTGGGCCGCCAGTCGTCTTGGATGTACAGCCCGTAGATCTGATTGGGGCGCGCCAGCGACGAGTTGCCTTGCCGCTGCGTGAAGCGCGTCGGCACCCCCGAGATGAAGGACGCCAGCGTTGGGAAAGTGAAGGTGCCGCGGAAGTTCGAATCGAAGAACCCGTCCGAGTCGAAGATCTTCACCTGCGTGCCGGCCTTCACGGCGTGGTCGCCGGTGCGCGTGCTGAAGCGTGTCCACGACAGGTTGTCGATCACCTGGTAGACCCAATCGGTGCGTTGCTGCGGGTACCCGCTGTCGCCGCCCAGCGCGAATCCGCCCGTGATCGTGAGATTGAACAGCGACGGATACTTGACCGTTCCGTCGAAGTAGGTCTGGCCCACTTGCACGTACGCCTCGTTGAGCAGGTTGGCGCCCAGCACCCACTTGTGATTGCCGTTCATGTAGTTGGTGCGGTTGAACGCTGTGGAGCCGTTGAAGTCGTAGATCGTGCCGCTCGTGCCCGAGGGCTGCGTGTCGTGGGTGAGCTGGTAGCGGCCGGTGAACGACTGCGCAGCGGTCACCTGCGCATCGACCTTCGCCGTGACGTTGTGAACGTTGACGAACTCCGGCCGCACGTGGCGCACCGTGCCGCCACCGCCAAACATCGACACGGGGATGTTGTTGGCCGCCAGGAACTGCAGCGTCGACGGCGCGAAGTTGGCCGTGGCGGAAGGCAGTACGCGCGTGTTCACGGAACTGGTGTTGCGGTCTTCACGTTCGTAGTTCACGAAGAAGTGCGCCGTGTTCTTGCGGATCGGGCCTCCCAGCCACCCGCCGTAGTGCACACGTTGGAACGGATCGGCTGGCACCGACCGGTCGGCGTAGGGACTGCGCGACATCAGGCGTTGATCGCGGAACAGGAAGAACCCGCTGCCGCGCAGGTCGTTGGTACCTGAGCGCGTCACCACGTTCACGACGCCGCCCGAGGCCTGGCCGTACTCCGCCTTGAAGCCGGTCACCAGGATCTGCACCTCCTGCACCGAATCGAGGGCCAACGACTGACGCGAGTAGCCGGAAATGTCTTCGCTATTGTCGATGCCGTCCACGTTCCACTGGTTCGAGCGGCCGCGCGAGCCCAGAAACGACACGCCGTTCGAGCTCTGCGCGCCGGGCGCCAGCCGCAGCAGCGACTCGTAGTCGCGGCCGATGATCGGCAGCAGGTCGATGGCCTCGCGGTCGAGGCGGGATTCGAGGGCCGAGGTCGTCGTTTGCACCACCGGCGTCTGCGCGGTGACGGTGACGGCTTCGGTCAACGTGCTCAGCGACAGTTGGAAGTGCACCACGGCTTCGGCGCCCAGCGACAGGGTCAAGCCCGGGCGCGCCGCGGGCGCGAAGCCGGACACCTCCGCCCGGAAGTCGTAGGTGCCGGGCGCCAGTGCGGCCATGCGGTACGCCCCGGCGGTGTCGGCCACCACACTGCGCGCCACGCCGGTCGCGGTGTTCACGGCAGTGACGAGGGCCCCGGGCAGCACCGCGCCCTGGGCGTCGGTGATGGTGCCTATGGCGGTCGCCGTGTCGCGTTGCGCGAGCACTGGCGTCGCGCAGAGTGCCGCCAGCGCGCACGCCATCAGCGTTCGCAGATGCGTGTTCATCACCATCTCCCTCAAAAGGTCGTGCACATCCCAGGACGAAGCCCGGAAGAATGGGGCGATCGTAACCTAGTCGGTGACGAACGCCGGCGCCGGTGTTGCACGCTACCGCACGGTCGGCGGCGGACGCCGGTGCTTGGTGACCTGCTCGTAGGCATAGGCCAGTCCCAGCACCTTGCGGTCATCCCACAGGCGGCCCAGGAATGACACGCCCACCGGATAGCGATTAGCGAGGTAGCCGGCCGGCACGGTGACCTGCGGCAGCCCGGTGGCCGCGCTCTCCTCGCACGTGCCGGGCTCGGTGCCGTAGCGCTCCGCGCCGCCTTCGTGCGTGTGCGGACGCGCCTGATTGGCGGGGTAGAGCATGGCGTCGAGACGCTCGGCGTCCATCGCCGCCACGAGCAACGCGCGGAAGCCCTCGCGGCCGGCGTAGAACTGCCGCGTGGCGATCTCGAGCGCCGCACCTTCGGGCACTGGCGCGAGCGCGCCTTCGAGGCGGCGCTGGCCCACCGGCGCCATCTTCCCGGAGGCGATGAGTTCCTGGATGGTGAGCACGCGCTCGCCCGCCCGTGCCCCCCGCGCGAGGTACGCCTCCCACGCCGTCTCGAGCGAGCCGGGCGCGCTGCCTCGAGCGGTGCTGTACTTGGCGTCGTAGTCGGGAATCACCACGTCTACCACGGTGGCGCCGGCCGCCTGCAGCTCGCGTACCACGCGGTCCATCGTGTCGGCCACCTCGCGTTCGCCGGTGACGCTGACGAACCGTTGGCGAAACACGCCGATGCGCGCGCCCGCGAGCGTGGCGGCCGAGAGGCCCGCGGCAAACGACGGGCCGGCATGGCCCGTTGCGTCGGCGGTGGCGGCATCCGCGGCATCCGTGCCGGTGACGAGATCGAGGGCCAGCGCGATGTCGCGCACGCTCTTGCCCATCGGCCCCACCGCGTCGTTGAAGGTGTTGAGTGGCATCACGCCGGCACGACTCGTGTAGCCGCGCGTCGTGCGGATGGTGGCAAGCGACGCGAAGCCCGCCGGGTTCGAGAGCGAGTTGCAGGTGTCGGTGCCGAAGCCGAGCGCCGCCAGGCTCGTGGCCACGGCCGTGGCGCTGCCGCCACTCGAGCCGGCGGTGCTCAGCGACGGGTCGTAGGCGTTGCCCACCGTGCCGCCGACCGAACTGATCCCGAAGTCGCCGAACGGGAATTCGTCGAGATTCGCTTTGCCGAGAATCACGGCGCCGCCGGCTTTCATGCCCGCCGCCACGCGGGAGTCGACGCGCGGGCGATGGTCCGCGAGCGCCACGGCGCCGCCGGTCGTGGGCAACTCGGTCGTGTCGATGTTGTCCTTCAGCACGATGGGCACGCCGTGATAGGGTCCCAGGACGCGGCCCGCTGCCCTCGCCGCGTCGCGAGCCCGGGCGTCGGCGATCGCGCGAGGACTGAGGGCGAGGATGGCTTTGAGCGTCGGGCCGTTGCGGTCGTAGAGCGTGGCGCGCGTGAGGTAGTCGCGCACGATGTCTTCGCTCGTGACGGCGCCGCTCGTCATGGCGTCCTGCAGATCCACGACGGTCTTCTCGAACACCGTGAACCGCGCGGGCACGGGCGTGTTGGGCAGCGCCCAATTCACGATCTCGGCCCGCTGACGAGGCGTGAGCCCGCGCAGGTCAGGCGCCGTCACCAGACGACGCGCCCCGTCGGTCACCCGCGCGATCTCGGTCCCCGGCGCGGGCACGCGCTTGTCGGCGCCGGCATACTCCGGCTCGCTCCAGGTGGAGAGCAGCGCGTCACGGCGTGGGATCGGGTAGCCGCCGCGCGGGTCGTACACCTCGCTCACGCCCTTCACCACGAAGGTCATGAGCGCGGCCGTCTGTCCTGGGCGCAGCGTGATGGTGTAGACGTAGCCCACGTGTCCCGCATCGAAGCCGGGGTACGTGTCGGCAAACGGGTTCGCGTACATGTCGCCCACCCCCGTGCGCACGGCTGTGGCCGGGCCGTTGCCGAGCACGTGCGCCGATGGGCCATGGCCTGATGGCCCCTGCCGTGGATCGGCCGCCCCTCGGGCGTTCTGCATCATGGTGACGAACGTGTCGACCGCGTCGATGCGCCTGTCGCCGCTCGAGGTCGCGGCCACGGCCGCGCGTCCGCCGTCGTCGTAGGCGCCGGTGGCGCCGCCCCACGCCACCTGCACCACGCGCAGTTGGGCCGTGGCGTTGTGCAGCGTGTCGACATAGCGCAGGTAGTTCGTGTCTTTCGGCGCGAAGATCGACCGCGCCACCACGACGCCGTCGTGCAGCACCGGCGTGATGCTGTCGAAGCGCTCGCCGTCGCGCGCCAGGCCGAAGCCCCGCAGGTACTGGTTCGTCACGGTCGGCGGGGCGCCCACGCCGTGGCGCACCTGCAGCTTCAGGTAGCCGAAACCGTTGAAGGGATTGGCGCGGCCGCCCGTGGCGATGCCGCCGCTGTCTTGGGCCCAGGGCGACGTGTCCTGAATGTCCCAGAACTGGCCGTCGGCCGAAGGCAGCGAGGTGACGGCGGAAGCGGGCACCAGGGCGAGCGCGGCCAGGCCAGTCGCGGCGCAGACAGAGCGAAAGGAACGCATGACGCCGAGTCTACCAGGGGGGCGCGGCGGGGGACGGGACCGGCCGTCTGTTCTGGCCCGAACCCACGCTAAGATCGGACGCGTCAGACCTATTGTCTGCACGCCGCGAACGGCGCATCCGGAGGAAGAGAACGTGACACCTATTCGCTTTGCCCTGAAGGCCGCCACGCTGGTGGTGGCAACCGCCCTGACTGCCGCGTGCGGCGGAGGATCCCAGCCTGCGGCGCCGGCAGCCACTGAGAAAATCGTAGCCACCGAAGCGGGGGAGATGTCGCCCGAGGAAGCCGGCGGCATGATTGCCGGCGAGCCCGCGGAGGCACCGGCCGCCTCCAAGGCGCCCCACGGCGGCACCGTCGTGAAGCTCGGCACCGTGGCCGCGCTGGAATTCGTGCACGACCCGTCGAGCGGCATGCTCACCGCCTACGTGCTCAACGGCGCCGCGTCTGGCACCGTGCGCAGCGCGGCCACGAGCATCGACGTGGAGGTCACTGCGCCCGGCGGCGCGAAAGTGCAGGTGTCGCTGATGTCCACGGCCAATGGCTTGACCGGCGACACCGTGGGCAACTCGTCCCAGTTCGGTGGCGCCCAGGCCGGACTCAAGGGCGTCACGGCGTTCACGGGCGTCGTGAAGCAGTTTGCCGCCGCCGGCGAGACGTTTGCGAACGTGGCGTTCGGCTACCCCGTCAACAACTGAACCGCGACCACGGCTGTGATTCGCCGGCGGCCGGGGTGCAACCCTCCGGCCTCCGGCGCCGTCTATGTCGCGGATGACGCCCCTCATTCACGACCTTCGCCTGGCGCTGCGCGGTCTGCGGCGCAGCCCCCTGTTTGCCGTCGTCGCGGTGCTGTCGCTGGCACTCGGCATCGGCGCCAACACCGCCATCTACACGCTCGTCGACCAGATCCTGCTCAGGAAACTGCCCGTGCGCGCGCCCGACGAGCTGGTGATGCTCTACCAGCAAGGCCCGCATGCCGGCAGCAACATGGGCTCGCGGATGCACTCGTATCCGATCTATCGCGAGTTCCAGAAGCGGGCGGAGCCCCTGGCCGAAGTGCTGGCGCGCCGCCCGGTCGACACCTCGGTCACCATCGACGGGCATACCGAGCGTCTCGCGGCCGAGCTGGTGTCGGGCAACTACTTCTCGCTGCTGGGCGTCACGCCCGCGCTGGGCCGCGTGTTCAGCTCGCAGGAAGACGATCGCATCTTCCAGGGCCACCCGGTCGTCGTCATCAGCCACGAGTACTGGCTGCGCCGCTTCGCCGGCGCGCCGTCGGCGGTGGGCACGAAGATCCTCGTCAACAACTACCCGATGACCATCGTGGGCGTGTCGGCCGCAGGCTTTGCCGGCCTCGACCCCACGCGTTCGCCGCAACTGCGCGTGCCGATCCTGATGCAGCCGGTGATTGCGCCCGAGTGGGCGTGGCTGAAGATGGACGACGAACGCACGCGCTGGGTGCAGGTGTTCGGCCGGCTCAAGCCCGGCTACACCGTGACCACGGCGCAGGGGCCTCTGCAGGGGTTGTTCCTGCAGATCCGCGAGCACGAGATGACGCTGCCTGGCGCCAAGGACTTCACACCCTACATCCGTGAGCAGTTCATGAAGGGCACGCTCACGGTGGCGCCGGCCGCGATGGGCTACTCGTCGCTGCGCAACGACTTCTCCACGCCGCTCCTCGTGCTCATGAGCATGGTCGGCCTGGTGTTGCTCATCGCCTGCGCGAACGTCGCCAATCTGCTCATCGCCCGCGGCTTCATGAGGCAGAAGGAGATAGCCGTGCGGCTGTCGCTCGGCGCCACGCGCCGGCAGCTCGTGCGCCAGTTGCTCACCGAGAGCCTGCTGCTGGCCTGTGCGGGTGGGGCGGTCGGTCTGGTGCTGGCCTCGTTCATGACGCGCACGCTGCTCGCCTTCATTCCTGTGGAAGGCGCGCCGCTCCTCGTCAGCCCCACGCCCGATGGCCGCATTCTGGCTTTCACCTTTTCGCTCACGGCCCTCACCGGCGTGATCTTCGGTCTGCTACCGGCGTTGCGCGCGAGCCGGCCCGACACGTGGAGCACGCTGAAGGACACTGTAGGCGCCGTGGCCGGCTCGGCCGGGTCGCTGTTCCTGCGCAAGGGCCTCGTGGCCGCGCAGGTGGCGCTCAGCTTCCTGCTGCTCTTCGGCGCCGGGCTCTTCGTGCAGAGCCTGAGCAACCTGAAGGGCACCGACACCGGCGTGGTGCTCGACAACCTCGTCACCTTCCAGCTATCGCCGGCGCTCAGCGGCTACGACGACACTCGCACCGGCACGCTCTACACGCAGCTGCAGGAGCGCCTGTCGAGTTCGCCCGGCATCGTGTCGGCCGCGTGGGCGAATGTGGCCATCCTGAGTGGCGACGAGTGGGACAGCACCATGTCGGTGGAAGGCCACCAGGCCAAGGACGGCGAAGACATGCAGGCCTACATGAACATGCTGTCGCCCGGCTACTTCTCCACGATGAAGATCCCGCTGCTCGAAGGGCGTGACCTGCGACCTGGAGAAGCCGCGGATCCGCCGCGCGTGGCGATCGTGAACCGGCGCTTTGCCGAGCACTTCTTTCCGGGGAAGAGCGCGCTCGGCCGCCACCTGGGTTTCGGCGATCGACCTGGCACGAAGCTCGACATCGAGATCGTGGGCGTGGCGGCCGATTCGCTGTACGAGGGGCCGCGCGAAGGCGTGCGCCGGCAGGTGTTCGTTCCGAGCTGGGGGAAAAACGGCGCAACGTTTTACGCGCGCACGCGGAGTGCGTCGGCGACCGCGTTCACGCAGATCCGCGGCGAGCTGCATGCGCTCGACGCCGGCATTCCCGTCTATCAGATGAAGACGGTGGAAGGGCAGCTCGACGAGACGCTGCTCACCGATCGCCTCATCGCGATGCTCTCAGCGGGCTTTGGCCTGCTGGCCACCGTGCTGGCCTCGGTGGGGCTCTACGGCGTGATGGCGTTCGTGGTGGCGCGCCGGCGCAAGGAAATGGGTCTACGGCTTGCCCTGGGCGCCGATCCCAGCCACGTCGTGTGGCTGGTGATGCAGGAAGTGCTCGTGCTGCTCGGCCTCGGTCTGGCCGTGGGCGTACCGGCCGCCATCGGTCTGGGCCGATTGGTGGGGTCGCAGCTCTACGGCATCCAGCCGAATGACCCGTGGATCGCTCTGGCGACGATGGCCCTGCTGGCATTCGTGTCGGCGGTGGCGGGGTACATTCCCGCCTACCGCGCCGGCCGCACCGATCCCAATCTGGCGCTGCGCTGCGAGTAGCCGGCTGGCCGCTGACGCGCACGCCCATCAGGTGTCGGCGAGCACACCGAAGTGTGCGAGCACACCGTGGTGGTCACATACTGGGCCAGTGTCTGCTAAGGTGCCGACCGTCACCCCGTCAGAATGACCTGGAGAGCCCCATGACAGATGGGTTCGACGCATCGCTCGATGAGCGGGCCGCCCGTGTCGTCGCCGACCTCGAGGCCATTGCCGCGCTGACATCGACGCCCGCCGGCGCGCAGCGCCTGGCGTGGACGACGACCTGGCGGCGTGCGCGTGACTGGTTCAGGGCGCAGGTCGGCGAGCTCGGTCTCGACGTGGTCCACGACGCGGCCGGGAACGGCTGGGTGACGCTTCCCGGCGCCTCGACCCGCTCGGTCATCGTCGGTTCGCACCTCGACTCGGTGCCAGACGGCGGCTGGCTCGACGGCGTGCTGGGCATGACGGCTGGCCTCGAGGTACTACGCGGCTACGCGTCGGTCGGCCGCCCACCGGTGACCGTGCGCGTGGTCGACTGGGCGGACGAGGAGGGCGCCAGGTTCGGTCGCAGTCTGCTCGGCTCGTCCGCGGCATCCGGATCCCTGGTCGTGGACGACATCAGGGGCCTGAAGGACCGCGACGGCATGTCGATCGTAGACGCGCTCGCGCAGTATGGCGTGTCGATTGACGCCATGGGGGAGGCCAGCACCCACCTGCAGGGACTGGCCGGGCGCGCGTATCTCGAGCTGCACATCGAGCAGGGTCCGGTGCTCGAATCGATCCGGCGACCTGTCGGCGTCGTGCTGGGCACGTTCGGGGTCGAGCGCCACCGGCTGCGCTTCATGGGCCAGGCGGCGCACTCGGGCTCGACGCCCATTGCCATGCGTCGGGATGCGTTTCTCGCTGCCGCGGCGACCGCTCTCGAGTGCCGCGACATCGCCGTACGACACTCGCGACCTGGTGCGGGCGTGGTCTGCACAGTGGGGTCGGTGCACGTCGAGCCGGGCATCGTCACAGCCGTGCCTGGCGTCTGCGAAATCTCGCTCGATCAGCGCGCGCTCGATGCGCCTGTGCTCGCCGCCATGCTCGCGGATGCGCGCCTGGCCGCGTCCCGGCACGCGCGGGACAACGACGCCGCGGTCGAGTGGTCGCCGCTCTGGCGGATCGAACCGCGCCCGTTCGACCCGGCATTGGTCGACTTGTGCCGCGCCGCGGTTCGCGAGGAAACCGGTGACGCGCCTGAGCTGCCGTCGGGACCGCTCCACGACGCCGCCGAGATGGTGCCCCACATGCCCGTGGCGATGATGTTCGCCTACTCGGCGCGCGGGCTGTCCCACTGCAAGGAGGAGGACACACCGCGGCCGCATCTGCTGGCGTCCGTCCGCGCGTTCCTGCGGCTGGTCGACAAGACCGTGGCCCACGTGGCCGCAGAGTAGCGCGCTATACTCCAGGCTTTCGCGCCAGCTCCGCCGGCCGGACCCCGTAGGTCGGGGCCGTCGCAGTGGCGGCACGCGGGCCCAGCCTATACGCACACTCATCCGCAACGGCACCATCGTCACCGCGACCGACCTCTATCGCGGCGACGTCTTCATAGAAGGCGAGACCATCTCGACGATCGGCACCGCGCTCGAGTGCCCACCCCGAGACCGGACGGTTGTCCATGCAGAAGCGGCCGGGCACGGCGCTCTTCGCTTCGTGGAACTGGGAGCTCATCTCCGATAAGACGCTCGACTGGTGGGTGCCGCGAATCGCGGGCATCAAGAAGGCGTTCCCGGATCGCGTCCTCGTCGCGTCGATCATGGCCGGATCGGGCAGCGACCGGGAACTGCAGAACTGGCAGACGCTGGCCCGCGCCTGTCAGGACGCGGGCGCCGATGCGCTGGAGCTCAACCTGTCGTGCCCGCACATGGATCGCAAGGACATGGGCTCGAACATCGGCCAGGACCAAGTGCTCGTCTCCGGCGTCACCCAGGCGGTCAGGGAGGTGGCGCGCGTGCCCGTGTGGGCCAAGCTCACGCCATCGACTGCGGACATCGCCGTGGAGGCGCGTGCGGCCTTCCTGGGCGGGGCCGATGCGGTCGTCTCGTC
>JANORI010000270.1:0-7186 GCA_031415235.1 Acidobacteriota bacterium
CCTCCATGTTGAAGACCTGCACCGTGCCTGGCAGGCCGCTGGTCGGCGCCGGCTTCACGGCGTAGGGACCCGCAAACGGTGAGAGCGGCATCGCGTTCGATCGCACCTGCGAGAGCTCGTACGCCCGGGCGGATGGCTGCGCGAGATACGGGGCGCAACGTGCCCAGGTGGCCGGACCGACCGCGTTCGCCATCCCGCGCTCGTCTCCTGCTGGCCAGGGCGGGGACGCCACCTCTGCCTGAGGTTGGGTCTGCTCCGACGGGGCGGTGCAGGCCGCCGCGGCGATCAGGAGCAGACCGAGCCAGAGTCTGGCGACCATCGGATTCTCCTCTCTGTGGTGTCGTCGGGCGGCCACCTTCATCAAGCTTTGGTCGCCAAATAGCAGCAGTTGATCGGATCTTCGGGCACCCGGTGGACCTGAATATTCGAGAACCCGGCATCGGCCAGCATCGCCATCGCCTTCTCCTGTCCCCACATCGCGCCCAGGCCCTGCCCGTTTTGCGCCAGCGACACGGTCATGCAATGCATGCACGACACGGCGTACAAGAACGGGCCCAACAGGTGGTCCGCGTTGTTGTGAAGGTGGCTCGACGCCGCCACGTCCCACATGAGGAACCTGCCGCCGCGCCTCAGCACCGACGCGACTCGCGCGAGCAGAACGTCGGGGTGCGCCTGGTCGTGCACGGTGTCGAAGGCGACGACGAGATCGTACTGCTCGGCATCGCTGATACGGGCGACGTCCTTGACGTCGAACCGGGCGTTCGACAGCCCCCAGGCTGATGCTTCGGAGCCAGCCGTCGCGATCTGCTCGGGCAGCAGGTCATACCCGACGAATCGGCTTCTGGGAAACGCTCTCGCCATGACGTTGACCGCTCGACCACTTCCGCAACCCACCTCCAAGACATCGATCCCTCCGGTTAACGACTCCACCAGGCCAGGCGCCAACGGCAGAATCTTGTCCACGAGCAGCACATCGAAGGTCGGCGCGCTCCACTCGCGCATCACGTCGGGAAAGCGCGTGAACGACGCGTAGGAGACGCCGCCGCCGTTGCGGAAGCACTCGACGACCTCGTCCTCCACATTGCAGATCAGCGGAATCGCTTGAGAAAATGCGGCGATGTTGTTGGTCAGGGCGGCCTTGGTGAGAAATGCCGCGTGCTCAGGGGGCAACCGGTAGGTCCCTGTGTCCGAATCGTGTTCGACGACCCGCCCGGTGACCATGGCACCCAGCCACTCGCGGACATAGCGCTCCTGCAGGCCGGCTGCCTGGGCAATCTCAGACGCCGTGGAAGGCGCCAGCCCCGACATCGTCTCGAAGAGCCCCGTGCGATGGCCGACGCTCATCATCACGGCGACACCGGCCTTGTTGAGCACGTCGAGAGCCCTGCTGCCGAACTCTTCCATCCTGGCTTGGTCCAGTGCTGGCTGATTCATCGAAGATCTCCTCAGTTGTCGGTGTGGGCGCAGGGTGTCGTCGCGGTGCCGACCGCCTACCGTGTCTTCAGCTCGATGCGAACCAGTTCCAGCGGGTTCTTGCCGCGCACTTCGTTCGCATGGGTGCTGGCCTCGGACCACGCGGCGCTGCCCGCCACCGTCTGCGCGTCGGTCTCTTTCTTGTCCGGCGTCCACGAGTGCACGGCGGTCGCGGTCAGCGCGATGCTCACGCCGGGCAAGTGGCTGTGCATCGGGATCCTGACGCCGAGCGGATAGGTCATCCGGACGATGCGAATGCGGTCGTTCTCGAACTCGACTTTGTGATGCGTGGGATCCACGACCGTCGCATTGGCGGCGGGCACGGGGACGCCGGCCCCAGGCGCGCCTTTCAGCTCGACGGTGATTGACTCGGCGGCCGTCACGAACACGGTCTTGTGCGGCATCGTGTTGGGTGCGGCGAAGCGGCTGGTCCACCGCTTTCGGGCGGTGACGGTGCCGTCTTCCGCGCGTTGATTGCTGTCGGCCAACTCGACGACGGCCCGAGGAAGGTCGTGGGTATGGCTCGCGGTCGTGAACCCAGCCGGGTAGGTCGCTCGGGTGACACGCACCTGCGCGTTCTCGAACTCGACCTTCACGTGCGTGTCGACTTTCACGGGATCCTGCGCCGATGTTGGCACCGCCGACAACGCAAGGAGACATCCAAACACGAGAGGTCTGCTCGACATACGATTCCTCCTTCGCCTGGCCACCTAGCTCAGCAGTTCAACAGCCTCCGACTCCATTTGGTTGCGGTGGTCGCGTAACCACGTGTCACGAGCCTTCAGGAAGCGGCGCGTGGTCAGTACGCGCAAAATGGGCTCGCTCGGGCTCACCGGCGGGCTTGCCCCGGCAAAGCGCGCGTGCTAGAAGGGTCGTCTCGTCGGTGCCGGATGTTGCGTCCAGGAGCTGAGCGCGCGAGGAACCTCGAATCGGGAGCGGCCATTACCGAGCTGCTGCAGGCGTGGCACGACCGCCAAGCGGGCGCGCTCGAGCGGCTCGTTCCCGCCGTCTACGCGGAGCTGCGGCGGATCGCCGGGGCACACCTCGGCCGGGAGCGCCCCAACCACACCCTCCAACCCACGGCGCTCGTTCATGAGGCGTATCTCCGGCTGGTGAACCAGCGGAGTCTCCACTTCCAGGACCGGACCCACTTCTTCGCCGTGGCCGCGCGCCTCATGCGACGCGTACTCGTCGACCACGCGCGCAGGCGGCTGGCCGCCAGGCGTGACGCCGGCCTGACGGTGGCACTCAGCCCGTCCACGCCCGCCCGTGGGCCGGAGCAGGTCGATCTGCTGGCGCTCGACCAGGCGATGAATCGCCTCGCCGAAATCGATCCCCGCCAGAGCGACATCGTGGAGCTGCGCTACTTCGGCGGACTGAGCGTCGAGGAAACGGGCGATGTGCTTGGCGTGTCCCCTGCGACCGTCAAGCGAGAGTGGCGCACGGCCAAGCTCTGGCTCTTTCAGGAGCTCCGCACGCCGTGAAACCCTGGTCCGAGATCAAGGCGATTGTTGCCGCGGCTCTCGAGTACCCGCCATCCGAGCGCACTCGGTTCATCGAGCGTGCGTGCGCCGACGACTCAGATCTGCGCGCCGAGGTGCAGCGCTTCGTTGGGGGCGAATCGGAGGCCGACCGCCTGCTGCCGTCGGAGAGGTGGGCAGGCGACGCCCTTCGGACGGATGAGCGCGACACACCCGCTCCCGGAGCGCGCATAGGTCCATACCGGCTTCTGCGCGAAATCGGCCACGGCGGCATGGGCACGGTCTACCTCGCCGAGCGGCAGGACCACGAGTTCGTGCGCAGCGTGGCCGTCAAGGTACTCCGCCGAGGCACGGCAGATCCCGACCTGGTGCGCCGCTTCCGAAGCGAGCGGCAGATTCTGGCCGCCATCGACCACCCCCACATCGCCAGGCTGTACGACGGCGGCTCGACGGACGATGGCCGCCCCTTCCTGGTGATGGAGTACGTGGACGGCAGGTCGATCGACGAGTACTGCGACGAGACGCGCCTGACGATTGACCAGCGCCTGCGGCTGTTTCAGAAGGTCTGTGCCGCAGTGCAGGTCGCCCACCAGAATTTCGTCATCCACCGCGACATCAAGCCCGCCAACATCCTCGTCACCGCGGACGGCGAGCCCAAGCTTCTCGACTTCGGCATCGCCAAGCTGATTGGGACAGGTATTGCTTTCGGCGCGCCGGGCGTCACCCAGGACGGGGCTCACCCAATGACGCCCGAGTACGCCAGTCCAGAGCAGGCGCGCGGGCAGCCCGTGACGACGGCGAGCGACGTCTACTCCTTGGGCGTCGTGCTCTATGAGCTGATGACCGGGCATCGGCCGTATGTCATTCCGGAATGCGACCTCGCGGAGAAGATTCGGGTCATCACGGTCGAAGAGCCACCACGGCCCAGCACCGTTGTGGGTCGTGCCGGGGATGCACGATCGCCCGCTGCGACGGAGATAGCGGCGCGACGTGGCGTGAGCGTCGAGCGACTCCGCCGCACGCTTCGTGGGGATCTCGACAACATCATCTTGAAGGCTCTCCACAAGGATCCGGAGCACAGATACGCCCTGGCGGAAGCGCTGTCCCTGGACGTCGAACGCCACCTCGACCGGCGACCGGTGCTCGCACGCCCTGACACGCTGGTTTATCGCGTGACCCGGTTCGTGCAGCGCCATCGAACCGGCGTTCCGATTGCGGCGGTCCTGGTCCTCGTGCTGCTGGGCGTGTCCGTGTTCGCCGTCCGGTCTCGCGATCGCGCGGAACGTGAGGCGGCCAAGGCCCAGGCGATCAACGGGTTCCTCCAAGGGATGCTCAGCTCAGCCAACGCCAATCGCGGCGGTAGCCAGCTCGTGACCGTGCGCGAGGCACTCGACGCCGGCGCGGCGCGAGCCGGCGAGTCGTTTCGGGGCGAGCCGCGGCTCGAAGCCGCGGTGCGCGACACGATTGGAGCGACGTATGTCGGGATCGGGCAGTACGAGCTGGCGGAGGAACAGCTCGTGTCGGCCCGGGATCTCCGCCTGGCGGCCGTGGGTCCGCGTCACCCCGAAGTGGCGCGGAGTCTCTACCTGCTCGGCGGGCTGAGCTTCCAGCGTGGCGACTACGGCCAGGCGCGCTCCAGACTCCTGGAGGCCGTTGAGCTCCAGCGGGCCCTGCTGGGGTCGCGACACCCCGACGTCGGCACGACGTTGCACCTGCTGGGAGTCTGCGCACAGGACTCCGGGGATGAGGCGTCGGCCGACCGCTTCTATCGCGAAGCCATTGAGATATTTCGTCGCGGACCGCATCCTCGGCTGGGGCTCGCTCTGGGCGACCTCGCGTCGCTCGTGCAGGATCGCGGGACGGCTGCGGAGGCGGAGTCGCTCTACCGCGAAGCCGTGGCCCTTCAGCGCGAACTCGCGCATCCGGGACTGGTCCAGACGCTGGACTTCTTCGCGGTGCATCTGGTTCTGCGGGGCGACCTCGCGGAAGCCGAGCGCCTGCTCACGGAAGAGGAAGGCATCCTTCGAGCGCGATACGCCACACGGTCGCTGGAATTCGCGCGCTTCTTCGGCACGTGGGGGCGGCTGCTGCGGGCGCAAGGGAGACTCGGAGAAGCTGCGTCCAGTCATCGTGAGTCATACGAGATGTTCCACGCCATCCTGGGCCCGGCGCATGTCGAAACCGCAGCTGCCCAGGTGCTCTACGGCGAGTGCCTGCTCGAGCGCGGGGATGCGCAGGCCGGGATCCAGTTGGCGCAGGCGCTGGCCGTGCACTTGCGGGTTCTTGGTGCAGACCACCCGAGCACGAAGAGCACGCAGGCGCTGTTGAGCCGTGTGGCCGCGGCTCCGGTCGTGCCCTGATGCGGCAGCGGGCAGCAGCAGTAAACTGTGTCTCCGACGCGCGCCGCAGCGACCGCAGTCGCGGTGGTCCACGACCACGTTCGGCGTGCGTTTCGTTCCGATTCCACCCGCTCGGACAGAGGAGATCGCATGTCACGACTCATCAGCACCGCGGCGCTGGCCGCTGTCGTCGCCGTCGCCGCCGGCGCCGAGCAGCGCGAGACACCGGTCGCCGGCCGAGGCCTGCGCGTCGAGGTCACCGTGCCGCCGGCCATCCGGGGCGAGCCGGTGACCGGACGGGTCTACGTGATGGTCGCGCGAGCCAACGACCGCGAGCCGCGGCTGCAGATCGGACGCACCGGCACGCCCTTCTTCGGCCGCGACGTCGACATGCTGCCGCCAGGGCGGGCGGCGGTGCTCGATGCGTCCGACCATGGCACGCCCGTCGCATCGATGAAGGACCTCCCACCCGGCGACTACTGGGTGCAGGGCTTCGTCAATGTGTATTCGGAGTTCAAACGTGCCGACGGCCACACCGTGTGGATGCACGACGACCAGTGGGAAGGCCAGCACTGGAACGTCTCACCTGGAAATCTCTACAGCCAGCCGCGCCGGGTGCAGATCGGACCGGCCACCGAAACCGTCAAGCTGGTAGCCGATCGGGTGATCCCGCCCATCGACGTGCCGCCTGACACCGAGTGGGTGCAGCGCTTCAAGATTCAGAGCCCGCTCCTGACGAAGTTCTGGGGACGCCCGATCTACCTCGGGGCCACGGTGCTGCTGCCGCGCGACTACCACCGGTCCACGGTGCGCTACCCGATCCTGTACCGTCAGGGGCACTTCTCGCTGGCCCCGCCGCTCGGGTTCCAGCCCGGCACCGACATCCATGCGGCCTGGATGCGCGACGACTTCCCCCGGATGATTGTCGTCACGCTGCAGCATCCGGCGCCGTACTTCGACGACAGCTACGGCGTAAACTCGGTCAACCTCGGGCCGTACGGCGATGCCATTACCAAGGAGTTGATGCCCGACATCGAGCGGCGCTACCGAGCGATTGCCGAGCCCTGGGCGCGTATCACCGACGGCGGATCCACCGGCGGCTGGATCTCACTCGCGCATCAGATCTTCTATCCGGAGCTGTACGGGGGCGTGTGGTCGTACTGCCCCGACTCGGTCACGTTCACCGACGTCGAGGGCATCAACGTCTACGCCGACGAGAACGCCTTTGTCCGCACGGTCGACTGGCGCACCGTGCCGATCATCAACACCCGCGAGGTGAATGGCCACGTGCGGCTCACCTCAGAGCAGCGCAACCATATGGAGCTTGCCAACGGCACCAAGGGCCGCTCGGGCGAGCAGCTCGACATCTGGTCGGCAGTCTTTGGCCCACTCGGCAAGGACGGCTACTTCGAGCCGCTGTTCGACAAGCGCACCGGGGTGATGAACCGGGCGGTGGGCGAGTACTGGCGCCAGCATTACGACCTGCTCGAGCACCTGAAGCGCAACTGGACCACGCTCGGTCCCAAGCTGGTGGACAAGATCCACGTCTACACCGGCACGATGGACAACTTCTTCCTCAACAACTCCACGAAAGAACTGGAGACGTGGATGAAGACCACCGAGAACCCTCACTACGAAGGCTTCTTCCTGTACGGCGAGGGCAAGGGCCACTGCTGGCAGGGACCGGAATCGACCTCCGAGCGGCTGCGCCAGATGGCCGCGCACCTCGCGCGACACAAGCCCGAGGGCATGACGACGCCGTGGTGGACGTACTGATTCCATGCCGAAGTTTCCCCAGTCCTTCATCGACGAAGTGCGCGCCGTCGCCGACATCGTCGCGGTGATCCAGGACTACGTGTCGCTGAAGAAGGCGGGCGCCAGCTACAAGGGGCT
>JANORI010000271.1:0-2552 GCA_031415235.1 Acidobacteriota bacterium
GCGCAGATCGTCCACGAGCGCCTGCACGGCCGGCGCGTGCGGCACCGGCGGATGCGGGAAGGGCCCACGCGTAGGCTCGGTGGGATCGACGCCGGCCTGTCCGCGCACCCCGAAGAGCGCCTCGGCGCGGTCGTAGTAGGGCGCGAGCGTGTCGTAGTCGATCGGCCAGGCCGGCGACACGCCGTCGCGGTGCTGCAGCTCGCCAAAGTCCTCGCGGCGCAGACGATAGAGCACGCTGCCCCAGAACTTGGTGTTCCCGCCCACGCAGTAGTGGGTGTAGGGCGTGAACGCTTCGCCGCGCTCGTCGAACCACTGGTCCGCCGCGCGGTAGCGCAGGTCGCGCCACACCGCCGCGGGGCTCCAGTTCTCCACTTCGCGCGGCACGGCCTCGCCGCGCTCCAGAATCAGGATGCGCGCCCCGGTGGGCGCCAGTGACCGCGCCACCGTCGCGCCGCCCGCGCCCGAGCCGATGATGACGACGTCGTAGCCGGCCGCCATCACGTCCGCGCCGCCGCCGGTTCCGCACCCAGGCCCGCGTAGATCGCGTCCATCAGCCGCTGGTCCTCGATGGCCCGCTCGAGGCTCATCTCGGGCGCGCGTGCAGCGCTGATCGCCGAGGCGAAATCGCGATACATCGCCTGGTAGCCGCGGATGTCGCGGAAACCCGGGAAGTGCAGGCGCGGCAGCCCGGCCCCACGGGTGAGCACGAACACGCCGTTGGACTCGAACGTGATCACGCCCTTGCGACCGAAGAGCTTCGACAGGCGCAGCCCGCGAAAGAGGGATGGCACCTCGCGGGAGTAGTAGAGCGCCCCGACCGCCTGGTTGTCGTACTCGAAGGCGACCATCATGCTCTTGGCCCGGCGGTCGGGCCCCTCGCGCGAGACCGACGGCCGGTAGCCGCGCACCGACACGATGCGCGGCCCGAGACTGCCGGCGATGTGCAGCCAGTGGATGCCTTCCTCGAAGAACGCGTCGCCGCCCGCCATGGCCTCGTCGTTACGCCAGTCGTCGGCGCCCTTCAGCCGGTGCGCGATGGTCGTGAAGTGCGCAAACACCATCTCGCCGATGTGCCCTTCGCCGAGCAGCCGCCGCAGGCTCACGACCAGCGGCTTGTAGTGATCGTTCTCGCCCACGAGCACGACCCGGCCGGCGCGGTCGCGGGCGTCGCGCACGGCGTCGAAGTCGGCCGTCGTCGGGAAGGCGGGCTTCTCGACCAGGACGTGCTTGCCGGCGGCCAGCGCCGCCACTGTGAGCTCGCGGTGACGGAACGGCGGCACCGCCACGACCACGGCATCGACGGCCGGGTCGGCCAGCGCCTCGGCATAACTGCCGTAGGCGGCATCGCCGCCGAACTCGCGCTGGAACGCCTGCGCCTTGCTCAGCTCACGGCTGGCGTAGCGCGGGCGGATCTGACCGCCCAGGGCGCGCAGCTGGCGGCTATGTACGCGTGTGATGAAGCCGCAACCGAGGAAGGCGAGGGTGAGGGGCGGCGGCATCGCACGTGGCCCGGCCGAAGCAGGGCGGTCCCTGAGTGTATACCGCGCTTGCGGCCCGGCAAGCGCTCTCGGTATGCTCACTCCCTCGGAGGATGTGCCATGGCCATGAAGACCGCCGCTGATTTCGATCCCGAAGTGCTGATCCTGTTCGATGCCTACGTGCATGGCGCGCTCGACCGGCGCGGATTCCTCGACAAGGCCACCAAGTACGCCGTCGGCAGCGTCACTGCCGCCATGCTGCTCGAACAGCTCAGCCCGAAGTTCGCGGAGGCCCAGCAGGTGGCCAAGGACGACGCGCGGCTCAAAGCGGAATTCGTCGAGGTGCCGTCGCCGCAAGGCTACGGCACGATCCGCGGCTATCTGGTACGGCCGGCCAAGGCCACCGGCAAGCTGCCCGGCGTGGTCGTGGTGCACGAGAACCGCGGCCTGAACCCGCACATCGAAGACATCGCCCGGCGGATCGCGCTCGACAACTTCGTGGCGTTCGCGCCCGACGCGCTGACCCCGCTCGGCGGCTACCCGGCCGGCGGCGAAGACGAAGCGCGCGCCCTCTTCGGCAAACTCGAACAGCCCAAGACGCGCGAAGACATGGTGGCCTCGGCCAACTTCCTGAGGAACCACGCCGAGTGCACCGGCCGGATCGGCACCGTGGGCTTCTGCTACGGCGGCGGCATCGCCAACTTCCTGGCCACGCGCGTGCCCGAGGTGCTGGCCGCCGTGCCGTTCTACGGCGGTCCGGCCGCAGCCGAAGACGTGCCGAAGATCAAGGCGCAGGTGCTCATCAACTACGCCGGCAACGACGAACGCGTCAACGCCTCATGGCCGGCCTACGAGACGGCGCTCAAGGCGGCCGGCGTCAAGTATCAGATGTACATGTATGCCGGCACCGAGCACGGCTTCAACAACGACACGACGCCGCGCTACAACAAAGAGGCGGCGGCGCTCGCGTGGTCGCGCACCATCGCCCTCTTCAACTCGGCGCTGCGGAAGTAGCGCGTTGACGATGCCCAGACTGAACGCACTCGGCCAGCCGATCGGCGAAGCCCTCGAGGG
>JANORI010000272.1:0-1970 GCA_031415235.1 Acidobacteriota bacterium
GTGACTCCGGCAGTGATATCGTCGTCAATGCCGCCAACGAGGCGTTCGTAACCGGCTCAACCCAGGATGCCGCCACCGATTTTCCGACCACGGTCGGGGCCTTGGACACCGGTCACAACGGCGGTGACGATGCCTTCGTCACCCGCCTGAGCAGCACCGGCACGGCGCTCGTCTACTCCACCTTCCTCGGCGGCAGCGGCGATGACGTCGGCAGCAGCATCGCTGTCAACGCCGCGAACGAGGCGTTCGTGACCGGCTACACCGTCGCTGCCGTGGCCCCTTTTCCGACCACGGTCGGGGCCTTCGACACCGGTCACAACGGCAATTACGATGCCTTTGTCACCCGCCTGAACAGCCCCGGCACGGCGCTCGTTTACTCCACCTTCCTCGGTGGCACCGGCTGGGACTTGGGCCGCGGGATCGCCGTCAGTGCCGCGAACGAGGCGTTCGTAACCGGCGGCACGCGCGATGAAGTGACCGATTTCCCGACCACAGTCGGGGCCTTCGACACCGGCCATAACGGCAATAGCGATACTTTCGTCGCGAAGCTCGCCACTGACGGGCCACCAGAGCCGCCGACGGATCTGTTCCTGTCGGCCATCTCCGGCAATACCATCACGCTGCGGTGGATACCACCCTCGTTAGGGCCGACGCCAACGGGCTACCAAGTCGAAGGGGGAGTCGTGCCGGGTGAGGTGCTTGGCACCCTGCCACTTGGACCCACACCCACGGTCACGTTCGCGCTGCCGTCCGGATCGTTCTACTTGCGGGTCCGCGCGATTGTCGGGGGCAGTTTGAGCGGCGTCTCGAACGAGATCCTCGCGCACGTGAACGTACCGCTGCCGCCCTCGCCGCCGGCCGGCCTCCTTGGCTTGGTGGTCGGCAACACGGTGAGCCTCGCCTGGAAGAACACCCTGGCGGGGGGCGCGCCAGCGGCGATCATGCTCGACGTGACCGGCGCGGCGACCCTGTCGGTGCCGCTGGGCCTGACCGACACCTTCTCGTTCGCCGGTGTGCCGCCGGGCACCTACACGTTCGCCGTTCGGGCGGTCAACGGCGTCGGCAGCAGCGCGCCCTCGAACGCCGTGACGCTGACGTTCCCCGGAGGGTGCGCCGGCGCGCCGCTCGCGCCGTCGAACTTCGTGGCGTACAAGGTCGGCAACACGCTCTTCGTGGTGTGGGATCCGGCCGCGTCGGGCCCGGCGCCCACGGTGTACGTGCTGAACGTGTCTGGCTCCTTCGTGGGCGCGTTGGCCACACCGGTGCGCGCCCTGAGCGGCGCTGCCGGAGCCGGGAGTTACAGCTTCACCGTCGTCGCGTCGAATGCCTGCGGGTCAAGCGCACCGACGGCAACGCAAACAGTCAACATCCCGTAGGGCAACGGGGCGTCGTCCCCGAGCCATCGGTGATCCGACAAGGCGGGCGCGTCAGCATGTCCGTCGCCTGCACTCGTCTTGCCGGCTCACGACTCGCCCTCGACGAAGGGGCGATCAGAATTGCCATCGAGCTTTCATCGACCACGCGCGCCGCCACAGGCCTTCGTCGTGCTTCTCGAACTTGATCTCGCGCTGTTCGGGCCGATAACCGCCTTCCGCGTGCCACACCACGCCCAGCGCGCCGTGGCGCACCAAGTTGAACGCCATCATTCCGGCGCGGGCGGGCCGCTGCCATGCAGGCCCACGCCGACAAAGCCAATGCTCGGGCGTGCTCGCCGTTCCGGCCGCCACCGCTGCCGCCCCTGTGCATCGCGCGACGAAACACCCGGGCCGGTGCGGCCGTCGGCCGCCTCTGGAGCTCGTGACCACTGATGACTACCTATGACTACCATATAGTCATGACGACGATTGGCATTGCCGACCTCAAGGCGCACCTGAGTGAGCATCTCGAGTCGGTGCGCAAGGGCCGTACGCTGACCGTGCTCGACCGAAACACGCCAATCGCGAGGATTGTGCCGTTCGCGGCGGAGCCCC
>JANORI010000273.1:0-1950 GCA_031415235.1 Acidobacteriota bacterium
AACGGCTCTCCGCCGGCCCCACGAGGGTCCTGAATGCCAAGACGCCACGGCGTCGGACCGCTCGAACCGCCCGCGGTGCCGCCCGCATAGAGATCGCCGCCGGCCTGGATCAGGAAATCGCGAAGGCCCGCCGCACGCAGGATCGCCACACCCCGGTCGACTGCGTAGCCCTTGCCGATGCCGCCCAGGTGCGCCCGCACGCCCTCGCGCGTGATCAACGCGGTGCCCGCCCCGTCAGCCACGACCACCGTGCGGTAGTCCACGCGCGGCAGGCGCGCCGCGATCTCGGCCGTCGTCGGCACGCGGTTGTCCTGGTCGTGGTCGAACTTCCACACCTCGGCTAACGCGCCGAACGTGATGTCGAACTTCCCCTCGGTCCAGGCGCTCACCTGGGCGGCGGCGCGCAGCACGCGGCGTGTGTCCTCGTGTACCGGCACCGCGGCGACGCCGGCCGCCTGGTTCATGCGCGTCACGTCGCTGCCCTCGCGCCACACACTGAGCAGCGCCTCGAGCCGTTCGAACTCGACACCCACCGCGGCAAACGCCGCGCGGGCCGGCGGCTCATCGACGGTCCAGGCCGTGAGATGCAGCTCCGAGCCCATGACGAGTCGGCGCTCCTCGACCTGGCGCGGCGCGGCCGGGGGCGGCGCGCCGCGACACGCTGCCAGCACGGCCAGCGCACCGGCCACGAGCGCCACGCGAATCACGGTACTCCCCCGCATCTTGGACATATGCTAATCGGCGTCCGGCGCCATCTTGCGCCGGTCGTCACCGGATGATCATCACATGCCCATGCTCCGCAGGCTCAGGACGGTCGCCGTGGTCGCGACGCTTGCCGTCACCACACCAAGTGAGGCCGGCGTGACGCGCCTCGAGATCACGCGTCGCGAAGTCGTCTTGAACGGCCGGGCGTTCGGTGCCGCGGGTCCGTATGAGAAGCTGAGTGGCACGGTCCACTTCGCGCTCGACCCGAAGGCACCGCGTAATCTCGGCATCATCGACTTGGCGCTCGCGCCTCGGAACGCGCAGGGCCTCGTCGAGTTCTCCGCCGACTTCTATCTGCTCAAGCCCGTGGACCCGGCACGCGGCAACCGGCGCCTGTTCTACGAGGCCGGCAACCGCGGCACCAAGCGCATTTTGCCGATGTTCCAGGGCGGACTCGGTGCCGACGATCCCACCAGCGCCGCCGACTTCGGCAACGGCGCGTTGATGCAGCAGGGCTTCACTCTGCTGTGGATGGGATGGCAGTGGGACGTGCCGGCTGGCCGCATGCGCATGACGATTCCGGTGGCCACCGACGCCGGCCGCGCCATCACGGGCCTCGTGCGCGGCAACTTCATCCCCGGGGCCAACGCCACCGTGGCCTCGGTGGCCGACCGCGGCCACGACGCCTATCCCGTCGTCGATCCTCAGAGTGCCGACCACGTCATGTACGTGCGCACGCTGCCGGCCGATGCCCCAACCGTAGTGCCGCGCGCACGATGGCGCTTCAATGGCCCAGCCACGGTCACCCTTGATGGCGGCTTCGAGGCCGGGCGCATCTACGATGTCGTCTACCTTGCGCGCGATCCACGCGTGGTCGGGGTGGGCCTGGCCGGCACGCGCGACCTCATCAGCTTCTTCAAACACGCGACGGCGGCCGGCGGCAATCCCTCGCCTGGCATCCGTCACGCGATTGGCTGGGGCATCTCGCAGACCGGGCGCTTCCTGCGCCACTTCGTCTACCAGGGCTTCAACGAAGACGATCAGGGCCGGATCGTGTTCGACGGCGTGTTCGACCAAGTCGGTGGCGCCGGCCGCGGCTCCATCAATCATAGTTTCGGCCAGCAGTCACGCGACCAACTGCAGCACTTCAACATCCAGTACCCGGTCGACATGTTCCCGTTCACCGATGAGGACCAGACCGACCCGGTCACCGGCGTCACCGATGGGCTGCTGGCGCAGGCGCGG
>JANORI010000274.1:0-15025 GCA_031415235.1 Acidobacteriota bacterium
CTGCCACAACGCCACCCTGCGTCTTGCTCCAGAGGAACGCCGCGTAGTCACCGGGATACACCTGTGCGCGGCCGCCCCCGATCTCCACCACCTTGGTGGCGAGCCGCTCCACGAAGTAGCGATCGTGCGAGACGAAGATCAACGTGCCGCCGTAGTCCATGAGCGCGTCGAGCAGCACGTCTTTCGAGTCGAGGTCGAGGTGGTTGGTGGGCTCGTCGAGCACGAGGGTGTTCGACGGGCGGAGCAGCATGCGCGCCACGGCCAGGCGCGTGCGTTCGCCGCCCGACAACACGCCGGCCTTCTTGTAGACGTCGTCGCCCGAGAAGAGGAAGCCGCCGAGCACGTTGCGGATGGCCGGTACCATGTGCATGGGCGAGCCGTCCGCGAGCGTCTCGTACACCGTGAGCGTCGGGTCGAGACGCGTGGCTTCGTCCTGCGCGAAATACTGCATCACGACCTGATGGCCTTCCTCGCGCACGCCGCTGTCTGGGGCCTCGGCGCCTGACAGCATTCGCATCAGCGTGGACTTGCCGGCGCCGTTTGGTCCGACCAGCGCCACGCGGTCGCCGCGCTCGATGTGCAGGCTGACGCCGTCGATCACGACCTTCGCGCCGTAGACCTTCCGCACCTGCTTCAAATCGAGGGCGATGCGTCCGCTCTTGACCGCCGCGGGGAACTGGAAGTGGATGCGCTTGCGTTCGGGCGGCACCTCGATGCGTTCGACTTTCTCCAGCATCTTGATGCGGCTCTGCACCTGCGCGGCCTTGGTGGCCTGGTAGCGGAACCGGTCGATGAACTCCTGCACGCGGCCGATCTCGTCGTCTTGCTGCTTCTTGGCCTCGCGCAGACGGTCCATGCGCTCGGCGCGCTGAACCAGGTAGGTGGAGTAGTTGCAGGCGTAGTCGGTAATCGTGCGCAGGGCCAGATCGGCGATGCGGTCGACGACGGCATCCAGGAAATAGCGATCGTGCGACACGAGAATCACGGAATAGGGGTAGCGCGCCAGGTAGTCTTCCAGCCAGTTGCGCGCCTCGAGATCGAGATGGTTGGTCGGTTCGTCGAGCAGCAGCAGGCCAGGCGCCTGCAGCAGCAGTTTGGCGAGCGCGAGGCGCATCTGCCAACCGCCCGACAGGTGTCCGGCCTCGAGTTCGAAATCCGACGGGCTGAAGCCGAGGCCGCGAAGAACGGTCGCGACCTTCACGTCGATGGCGTAGCCATCGCCCATGCGAAACCGCTCCTGCAGCGTGCTGTAGCGCTCGAGCAGCGTGTCATGCTCAGCCACCGGCACCGAGGTGTCGGCCAGCCGATGCTCGAGGTCGTGCATCTCCGCCTTCATATCGAGCAGCGGCTTGAGCGCGTCGCTTGCCTCGGCAAAAACCGTGCGGCCCGAGTACGACAGGCCGTCCTGCGGCAGGTAGCCCACCGTGAGGGCCGTGGGCCGGATGACCTCGCCGCCGTCGGCCTCATCGAGGCCCGCCAGGATGCGCAGCAGCGTGGTCTTGCCGGCGCCGTTGGGCCCACAGAGGCCGACCCGGTCGCGGTCGCCCACGTGCCAGGTGACCTGCTCGAGCAGCACCCGCTCGCCGAAGCGCTTGGTCAGAGCCGACAGCTGAATCATGACGAGGCGGGGCGCAGGCCAAGCAGGCGCGCGGCGGTGGCGACGATCTCCAGCGGCCGGCTCGGTTTGACCAGATACCCGCCCACACCGAAGTTCAGTGCTTCGATGGCCGCGGCCTCGGTGGACTGCCCGGTCACGATCATCAGGCGCAGGCCCGGCGTGGTGCGTCTGGCCTCGCGCACCAAGGCGAAGACGTCGAGCCCGGGCACGCGCAGTTCGCTCACGACGAGATCGTAGGGGTGCTGGGACAGGCGTTCGGCCGCCATCACGCCGTCGGGGGCGGTGTCGACGGTGTGGCCCGCCGCGCGCAACGCACCGGCCGCCACGTCGCGGTTCGCGCCGTCAGGGTCAACCACCAGGATCCGGCGGCCGGGCCCGGCGGGCCCGGCTCGCGCGGCCGGTCGCGCTGCCGCGCCCGGCGACGCGGCCTGACGCTGGTCGAGCCACGCGTCGATGTCCTTGCGCCGGAATCGCCACTGGCGGCCCACCCGCACGGCCGGCAGCTGGCCGGCGTCGATGAGGCGATAGACCGTGCGCAGGTTCACCTGAAGGTAGGCGAGCACTTCGTCGGTCGTCAGAAAGGCCTCGTGGTCGGGCGTGGGCGTGATCACGGTTGCTCGCCCAATTCTACCCCGCAGGGGGAAGTCGTGATTCCGGAGGGCTTTGCGGGGGCGCCGACCAAACGTGAACCGATGCCGTCAAAGTAAGATATTGGGGCTCGACATCACCGGGCCGCCGGCGGGTCGCACCCATCGGCGAGTTCACGAGGAAGGGGCGACGCTGGCCGTGCACGCACTGACGATCACCGACGAGGAACTCGTCGTGCGATCCAAGGACGGCGACGTCGAGAGCTTCAACCAGCTGATCACGCGCTGGGAACGCCCGATCTATGCCCTGGCATACCGCACGCTTGGGCGCGAGGAAGACGCGCGGGACGTCTGTCAAGAGACGTTCTTTCGCGCCCACCGCGCTCTCAAGGGCTTCAAGGGCGAGGCGAAGTTCTCGTCCTGGTTGTACCGCATTGCGCTCAACCTGTGCCGCGACTGGATGCGCCGGCAGCGGCGCACGCCCACCGTGCAGATGCCGGAAGACACCGACATCGCCGAACTGGCGGCCGCGGGCGGGCCGGTCGAGTCGATTGAGACGCTGGTGGCGCGGCGCGAGTTGGGACGGGCCGCGGAACGGGCCATGGCGACGCTGCCGGATGAACAGCGGACGGCCATCATTCTGAAGGAATACCACGGCCTGACGTTTCAGGAGATTGCCGACATGCAAGGCTGTCCGCTCAGCACCGTGAAGACCCGTCTCTACCAGGGCCTGAGCGTCGTGCGGCGGCAACTCGAGGACGGCGGCATGTCAGGCGCTGACATCCGCGGGGACGCATCATGAGCACACGGTTTACCTGCGACGATACCGAATCGCTCGTCGCCTACCTGTACGACGAAGCCGACCCCGTACTGCGGAATGGCGTGGCGCGGCACCTGGTGGAGTGTGCGCGGTGTCGCGACGAGGTGGCGGCCCTCGGCGGCGTGCGGCACGTGCTGGCACAATGGACGCCGGCGGCCCCGCCGCTGCGTTTCAGCGTCGTGCAGACACCGCTGCCGGTTGCCGCGGAGCCGCCGCCCTCGAACGTGATTCGTCCACGTGTGGCGGCGTGGCACGCGGTGCCGGTGTGGGCGCAGGTGGCGGCCGCCACGCTGGCAGTGGCGGTGGGCGCGGCAGTCGCGAACGTGCAGGTGCGCCACGATGCCGGGGGCTGGACCGTGTCGACGGGGTGGATGGCGCCCGTGTCGCCGGCCACAGCGCGACCTGTGGCCGACGAGTCGTGGAAACCCGCGCTGGCCGCACTCGAGGAGTCGCTCCGCGGCGACCTGCGGGCGGCCGCGGTCGCCACCGTGGCCGCGCGGGTAACGGCTCCTGCACGCGTTGTGGCCGACGGCGATCCGCTGCCGCGGGTGCGCGCACTCATCGAGGCCAGCGAGCGGCGTCAGCAGCAGGAACTCGCGTTGCGTCTCACGCAATTCAATCGCGATGTCGACCTTCAACGGCGCGCCGATCTGGTGCGCATCGATCAGGGCATCGGTCAGCTCGAAGGGCGCACAGGCGCCGAAGTGCAGCGGCAGCGTCAGATGTTGGATCTCATCGTTCGCGCCGGACTCAGGCCGCCCCAGTGAGACAGAGGCAGACGTTCATGACCCGTAATACCTCGATGTTCGTCGTGGCCCTGGTGGCCGCGATGGTGTCCACGGCGTCGGCGCAGACGGCACCTGCTGCCGCCGACCAGGAGCAGCTGCGCCATCAGATTTTCCTGATGGAAGGGGCGCTCGCCAGGGCGGTCACGGCGGGCGCCTCGCGGCTCAATCAGGCGTTCCGCGCCGTCATGCCCGACATGATTGTGGTGGCGGGTGAATCCAACGCGCGCGGGTTCCATCTGGCTGAGTACGGCGTCTTCTTCGACGTCGAAGTGCCGGTGCTGCGCCAGAGCATGATGTGGAGCCTGCGGGCGATGCTCGACCAGGACGAACAGGGCGCCGCCGAGGCGCTCGCGTCACTGCGCACGCTCGTGGCGTCCACGACGGGTCCGGAACGTGTCTCGGCGGAGAACGCCTTGCGCCGGCTCGAGCTGCAGGTGCGTCCGCTAGGCGCCGCGCGTCGCGCCGAGTCCCCCGGCATTCAGCCCGCCGGCGGCCGGATGACGGGCACCCCGGCCAACGCGCAGGGTCTGCCTGGCGCGCCACGGACACCCGCGCTGAACGCCCAGCTCCTCGACGACCCGAATAAGGCCTACACCGACGCAGTGGTGCAGGCGCTCATTGATGCCATGGTCGATTTCTCGCTCCCCATGGTGTCGTCGCTGAAGCCCGAGGAGTACCTGACTGTCGCGGCCCGGGACAACGAACGACGCGACGTGCTGGCGCCGCCCAACCCGTACGAGCAGGTGTCGACGCTCACCTTGCGCATCAAGGCCGCTGACCTGGCCGCCTACCGTACCGGCAAGATCGACCGCGACGAGGTGAAGAAGCGGGTGCAGGTGCAGGAGTTCTAGCCGAACGGCGAGGTTCTCGCGGCGAGCGGCGAGACCAGACGTGCGGACCGTCGGGAGCTTTTGCCGGCGCGCGGTGTCGAACTGACAGGAGGGCCACCGGACAACTCCGTCCGGGCCGGGGTATCCTACGCGCCATGCGACACACGCTGCTGCTGCCAGTGCTCCTTGCCACGCTGGCGGGGTGCTCGAAGGTCAACCCCATCGAGGTGATGGAACCCCTCGACGTCACGACCGGGTGGTTCGACGCGGGCCTCATGGCCGACGGCAAGAACAAGCTCGTGCCTACCGTCTCGCTCAAGCTGCGCAACAAGGCGGCCGAGCCCATCACCGGCGTGCAGATCATGGCGGTGTTCCGCCGTGTGGGCGAGCAAGAGCAGTGGGGTGAGCACTACGGCTGGGCCGTGCGCCGCGACGCCCTCGCGCCCGGCGCCTCGACTGCGGCCATCGTGCTGCGCTCCCAGCTCGGGTATACGGGAGAGCAGCCCCGCATTCAGATCCTGCAACACAGCGGCTTTGTCGATGCCAAGGTCGAAGTGTTCCTGAAGAAGGGGTCGCAGGTCTGGGCGAAGCTCGGCGACTTCCCGATCGAACGCCAACTGCTCACGCAGTAGCTCCCCGCCTATAATCGCCGGCATGCCCCAGGCACCCGCGACGCCCCCCCAGACTCTAGAACGGCGCCTCGGTGCCTTCGACGCCGCCGCGATCGTCGTCTCGAACGTGATTGGCGGCGGCATCCTGTTCACGTCGCCGCAGGTCGCGGCCGCCGTGCCGCATCCCGGTCTGTTCCTGCTGGCCTGGCTGGCGGCTGGGACCTTGGCGTTCGCCGGGGCGCTGGCCTACGCGGAGCTGGCGGCGGTTCGACCGAAAGCCGGCGGCGAGTACGTCTATCTGCACGCCGCCTTCGGCCGCATCGCCGCGTTCCTCACCGGCTGGACCTCGTTCGTCGCCGGGTTCTCCGGCGCCATCGCCGCCAACGCGTTCTTCCTGGCGCTCTACCTGTCGCGCTTCATCCCAGGGCTCGGCAGCGACCGCGTGTTGGCCTCGCTTCCCCTCGGCCCGATCACCCTCACGTTGTCGCCGCAGGCGATCACGGCGGTGGTGTCGGTGTGGGTGTTGTCGTTGATCCACCTGCGCGGAGTCGGGCCCGGTCGGCTGGTCGGCAACGTGCTGGCCAGCCTGAAGATCTCTGCCTTGCTGCTGTTCATCGTGGCTGGCTTCGCCTTCGGCACGGGCTCGCTGGGTAATCTCACGACGCCGGCCGCCACCCCCTCCACCGGGTCGTGGCTGTTCGCGCTCGTGCCGGTGCTCTTCGCGTATGCGGGCTGGAATGCCGCCTCCTACGTCGCCGAGGAGATCCGCGACCCCGGGCGCAACGTGCCGAAGGCGCTGGCCTTGGGCACGCTGGCGGTGATCGTGATCTACCTGCTGCTGAACGCGCTCTATCTGTTCGTGTTCCCGGTCCAGGAACTGGCGGCCATCCGCGGCAGCGTGCTCGACGTGATTGCCGATCGCCTGCTCGGTACGAGTGCCGGCAACATCATGGGTGTGGTCTCGATCATCAGCCTACTGGCGAGCAACAGCGCGATGATCTTCGTCGGCCCGCGCGTCTACTACGCGATGGCCCGCGACGGCATGTTCTTCCCGGCCGCCGCGCGCGTGCATCCCGTCTATCGCACCCCGGCGACGGCGATCGTGGCGCAGGCGGTGTGGACCACGCTGCTCATCGTGACCGGCAGCGGCAGCGCCCTCACGACCTATACCGGCTTCTCGATTCTGCTGTTCAACGGCGTGGCTGTCGCGGCGCTCTTCGTGCTGCGGCGGCGCGAGCCCGATGCGGTGCGACCCTACTCGACCTGGGGCTATCCCGTGCTGCCGGCCCTGTTCGTCGCAGTCTGCGCCGTGATAGTCGCCAACGCGCTGTGGACCGACTTGGTCGTGCCGCTCACGAGCGGCCAGCCGATGGGCCCTTCTGCGGCCGGACTGCTCATCATTGCGCTCGGATTGCCGCTCTACGCCTGGTTCACGCGCGCCGGGACGCGAGGTTGACCGCCCTGGCGAGGCGTTTTCGCAAACGCCCGAGCCCGATCCGGCCGTATAATTCAGGCTCCTCCCAGGCACGGCGCCTTGGAGACCCTCCGCCTTCAAACGTCGTCGTGAGCTGTCGAACTCGCGTTCTGGCTTGGACCCTCGTGGTGTGTGCCGCGGCGACCGCCGCGTGTGGCGGGGCCTCGCCTGCCACGCCCACCCAGCCGACGGCGGCGGTCGAGGTCGAGGGTCCCGTCACTGACGGCAGCGATCGGTCCGGACCGGTTGTTCCGCCGCCCGCGGGCGGCGGCGTGGCGACGATGTCGGCGGTCGGCGATGTGGGCTGGTGCGGGTCGCCGGGCGTCGCCCAAACCGCGGCCCTGCTTGCGCGGTTCAGCGACGAGATCCTGTTGCTCGGCGATCTGGCCTATCCGAGTGGCACGGCCTCCGATTTCCGTCGCTGCTTCGACCCCGACTACGGCCGCTTCATGGCGCGCTTTCGTGCCGGTCCCGGCAATCACGAGTACGACGTGGCGGGCGCTGATGGCTACTTCACCTACTTTGGCCCGGCCGCCGGCCCCAGCAGGGCCGGATACTACGCCTACCGCGCCGGCAGCTGGCAGGTGCTGGTGCTGAACTCGTCGGTGCCGATCGACCGTGGATCCGCCCAGTTTCAGTGGGCGCGCGAGCAGCTCCAGCAGCGGGTTCGCTGCACCATGGCCACGGTCCATCACCCCTACGACAGCTCGGGACCGCATGGCCAGACGCCGATCCTGCGCGACGTCTGGCATTTGCTCTCTGACTTCGGTGCCGACATCGTGCTGAACGGCCACGATCACAACTACGAGCGCATCGCGCCCCAGAACGCCGACCGCCGGCTGGACCTGGAGCAGGGGATGCGTCAGTTCACGGTGGGCACCGGGGGCGCGCCGCTCTACCCCAAGTCTCGCCGGGCCGCGAATTCCGAGGTGTTCCTGCAAAGCTGGGGGGTGTTGCGCCTGTCGCTCGAACCGACACAGTACCAGTGGGAGTTCCTCGACGTGACCGGTGCCGCGCTCGACCGGGGCGCCGACACCTGCCACTGACGGGCAGTGTTGCCCCGACGGCATCTTCCTCCAGTTGGCGCTGTCTAACCAGAGGGTGCCAATTCGCCGCGGTGCCCGGGAGGACTGCCCAGTGATGCACCAGTTGCCATCCCGCGCCGTGCTGCCGTTGGCGCTGCTGGTCGTCCTAGGTGCCCGGTCGGCGTGGGCGCAGACCGCGGACGAGCTCTTCGACGACAGCCAACTGCACGAGATCCGGCTGCTCGTCAACTCTGACGACTGGGCCCGACTGAAGGCCGATTTCAGTGCCAACACCTACTACCCGGCCGACCTCGAGTGGCGCGGCGTCAAGGTGCGCAACGTCGGCATCCGCTCTCGCGGCCTCGGCACCCGCAACGAATTCAAGCCCGGCCTGCGCGTGGACATGAACCGCTACGCCAGCGGGCAACGCTTCCTGAGCATGCGATCGGTGCTGCTCGACAACGTCTACCGCGACGTGTCGCTCATGCGCGAGCGTGTGTCGATGAAGCTCTTTGCCAGGTTCGGCCTGCCCGTGCCGCGCGAGTCGCACGCCACGCTCTTCGTCAACAACGAGTACGTCGGGGTCTACGTGCTGACCGAAGAGCTGGGCGAGGACTTCGTGCGGCGCGTCTTCAAGAAGCCCGAGAGCGACGAACCCGACAAGGGCACGCTCTTCGAGTACAAGTGGATCGAGGATTGGAACTTTCGCTACCTCGGCACGGAACTCGACGCCTACCGCACGCGCTTCGAGGCGCGCACCCGCGAGAACGACTCGATCGTCGATCTGTACGGGCCGATCGAAGAGCTGGTGCGTGCCGTGAACCAGGTGCCCATCGAACGCTTTCTCGAGGACGTCGGCGAGCTCGTCGACCTGCAGAAGCTCATGGTCTACATGGGCGTCGAGGCCTTCCTTGCGGACTACGACGGGCTGGTCGGCTACAAGGGGATGGCGAATTTCTACCTCTATCGCCCGGAGGGCGCCCGTCAGGCCCTGTTCATTCCGTGGGACAAGGACCAGACGTTCTTCGCGGCGGACCGCGACACGGGGCACGGCCTTGGCGGCAACGAACTGCTGCGTCGCGCCGTTGAGATTCCCGAGCTGTACGCGGTGTTCCTGGACACGCTGGAGCAGGCCGCGAACCAGGCCGAGGCACGGGCCGATGGCACGGGCACGCCGTGGATGGAAGGCGAACTCGTGCGGGCCCGCGATCAGATTCGCGCCGCCGTGATTGCCGACCCTGGCCGGTGGTTTGGGCTGGCAGACTTCGACGACGAACTGGACCGCATGATCGAATTCGCGCGCACGCGGTCCGTGTTCGTGCGCTGCCAGGTCGGGAACGCCCGACACCCCGGCGCGCCGCCCCAGGACTGCACCGTGCCGACGCGCCAGGCGCCGCGCTGAGGGGCCGCCTCAGGGCGCGGTCGTCATCTGGCCCCGGTAGGTAGTGGTGCGGCCGGGCTGCACGCGCACGTCGAGGGTGAGCGTGCTCATGCCCGGTTTGCGGATCTCGATGTGATACCCGCCATCGTCGAGGCGCAGCTGTTGCCACAGGCCGTCGAAGTCGTCGATGATCCCGGCGTAGTAGCCATCCACGTAGACCTCGGCGTCCTTCTCGTTTACCTTCAGGCGCACACCGCCGATGCTCCAGCCATAGGGGCCGCCATAAGCCCCGTAACTACCGTAGCCACCGTCGTAGCCGCCATATCCAAGGCCGCTGCCGTAGCTGCCGTAGCTGCCGTAGTAGCCGCCCCATCCATAGCCTGGGGCACCGTAGCCGGCATACCAGCTCCACGGGTCGTAGAAGTAGTAGCCCAGCCCGGCTGCGCCCGCGTAGTAGCGGCGCCCGTACGAAGGAGCGTAGACCACGTGCGGGGGTCGCGGCGCCCGGCCGCGCGGCACGGCCTGCGCACGAGGGTCGACGCCGTCACGATTGCCGTCATAGCCGCCGCGGCCCGCGCCGCTACCTGGGTTCCGGACGCCGCCTCGGGGCCTGGCGCCGCTGTCGCCGCCGGCCGACTGGCCGCCGCCCCGGCTCGAACCGCCACCTCCGCCTGGCCGGCGACGGCCGCCTTGCTGATCCTCGTCAAACGCCGCGGGCGCGGGCGGCGGGGCCTCCGCTGCCGGACGGACGCGGGGGCGAACCTCCTGGCCGCCGTGTTCGTCGCGCACGCGCGGCGCGCGCACCGGCACGGCCTCGCCGTCGGACTCCCGGCGCTCGCGGCGCGAACGCTCCACCGCCTTGACCGGCACCACGTCTTGCGATTCGGGGACTGAGGAGGGTTCTTGGGCTCCGGCGGGAGCCACCGCCAGGGCTGCCATGAACAGCGCAGCCGGGAAGGCGCGTCGGGCAGTCATCACAACACCTCGGGAGATCGCGGCAGACGGCATACCCACCGCAGGTGCAACATCGCTGCCAGCCAGAACACGGCCGCGTGGCGAAGAAACGCGCGCGGTCGTCCAGATTCCTTGACAGTCGTTTTCCCCAACGGGGACACTTGGCCACGCGGTGCGACCCGTTCCGCCAGCTGCCAGCCTGCCAATGCCGTCTCCGATCACGTCGCCCGCACCGCTTCGACCCTCGTCTCACCGGCGAGCGGTGCGCGTGCTGGTGTCTGCGACACTGATGCTCACTGTGGCCGGCTGCGGCAAGAAAGGGCCACCGCTTGCGCCGTTGCTGCGGGTGCCCGCCCAGGTGTCCGCCTTCGCGGTCGTCCGCGCCGACAACCTTGTGTTTGCCACGCTGACCGTGCCTGCAGCCAACGTCGGAGGCGACCAGCCAGCGGATGTCGCGCTGGTCGAGGTCTACGCCGTGACGTCGGTGGGCCCGCCGACCCTCGAGAACGGGCGCGTGCCTCCAGGCTTCACGCTGGTGGCGTCGTCGCCGGTGCGGCGGCCGGTGCCCCCGCCTCCGCCGGTGTTGCCCAATGCGCCGGCGCTGCCGGCACTGCCGTTCGAGCCCGGGCTCGACCAGGGCGCAGTGGTCACGTTCCGCGAGGTGTTGACGCCCGGCCTTTCCGAGCCGGTCGTCGTCCCGGGCGCGCCGACGGCACCCGCCGCGGCTGTCGTCGTCGACGGCGCCGATGCGGCGGTCACGCTGTCGCTGCCGCTCGTGTTCGGATCGGACACGAGCACTCTGCGACGCCACTACGCGGCCGTGGCGGTGAGCCGGCAGGGCCGGCGTGGCGCGTGGAGTGAGTGGCGCAGCGTGCCCGTGTCCTCTCCCTCGGGACCTCCGAGCGCGCCGGTGCCCACCTTCGATGCCTCGGCGATCGCCCTCACGTGGACGCCTGCGCCAGACGCCTGGCAGGCGCCCGGGCCGCCGGCCGATGGGATGCTCGACTCGCGGCCCTTTGGTTCCGCGCGACCGACGACGCGCTACAACCTCTACGCGGTTGCCGAACCCGGGGCTGCCGTCTCCGCGACGGCGAGTGGGGCCCCGCGCCCGGCGCCGCTCAACGAAGCGCCGCTCTCCACGCCGACCTTCAGCGTTCCCGGCGTTGGGTTCGATACCGAGCGATGTTTCGTGGTGCGTGGCCTCGACACGATCCAAGGTGTCGATGTGGAGGGCCCGGCCTCGCCGGCGGGCTGTGTGACGCCGCGCGACACCTTCGCGCCGCCGGCGCCCGCGGCGCTCGAGGCCGTGGCCGGCGCAGGCGTCATCAGCTTGATCTGGGAGGCAGTCGATGCGTCCGACCTGGCGGGCTATCTGGTCTTCCGCGGTCCGGCGCCTGGCGAACCCGTCACGCTGCTCACGCCCTCGCCGACCAGCGCCACGAGCTTCGAAGACCGCACGGTGACCCCCGGCCTCCGCTACGTCTACGTGGTGGTCGCGGTAGACTCGGCGACACCGGAGAACCGTAGCGTGCCGTCGAATCGCGCGGAAGAGACGGCACGACAGTAACGAATCGCGGCTAGGTTCTAGCGGCGAGGAAGAGCGGACCAGACAAGATGGACAAGATCTATCGGGTGCGACAGGGCATGGGCGGGCGCTACGTGGTCGAGCGCGGCAACGCGCTCTCCTGGCTCGAGGGCGATGTGTTCGGCGACTACCGCACGGGTGCGGGCATCGACGAGCCCCTGCGCGAGTTCCTCGCGCCGGTCATGCCGTCGAAGATCATGGCGATTGGTCTCAACTACAAGGATCACGCCGCCGAGATGAAGAAGACCATCCCGGCCGAGCCGCTGCTCTTCATCAAGCCGTCCACCACCGTGATCGGACCCGAGGCGGGCATCCGCATTCCCTCGTGGTGCGGACGCGTGGAGCACGAAGCCGAGATGGCGGTGGTGATCGGGCGCCGCGCGTCGCGCGTGAAGGCGAAAGACGCCATGAACTACGTGCTTGGCGTCACCTGCCTGAACGACGTGACCGCGCGGGAACTGCAGGCCACAGACGTGCAGTACTCGCGCGCCAAGGGCTTCGACACCTTCGGTGCCATCGGCCCGTGCATCACCGTGGGCCTCGATCCCGCCGAGCTCGAGGTGGAGGGCTGGGTCAACGGGCAGAAGCGCCAGCACTCGAACACGCGTGAGCTGATCTTCCCGGTGCCCTACATCGTGGAATGGCTCACGCGTTTCTGCACGCTGGAGCCCGGCGACGTCATCACGACCGGCACGCCGTCCGGCGTCGGCCCGCTCGTGCCGGGCGATCGCGTGATGGTCAAGGTGCAGGGTGTGGGCGCGCTGAGCAACCCCTGCGTCGAGGCGGAGTGAGCGTGAGCGATCCGATTGCCACGCTGCGCGCACTCGAGCGCCTGGCCGAACTCGGCGGGGGCGAGGACCGAATGCGCCGGCAGCACGAGGCCGGCAAGCTCGCGGCTCGCGAGCGGATGGAGCTGCTCTTCGATCCCGGTACGTTCGAGGAGATGGACAAGCTCGTCACGCACCGCTGCCTCGACTTCGGCATGGCGACGCAGATCGTGCCGGGCGACGGCGTCGTCACTGGCCACGGCCGCGTCGATGGGCGCGTGGTCTACGCCTTCGCCCAGGACTTCACCGTGTTCGGCGGTTCGCTCTCCGAGACCAACGCCGCCAAGATCGTGAAGACCATGGACATGGCCATGAAGGCCGGCGCGCCCATCGTCGGGCTCAACGACTCGGGCGGCGCGCGCATCCAGGAAGGCGTGATGTCGCTTGGCGGCTACGCCGACATCTTCCTGCGCAACACGCTGGCCAGCGGCGTCGTGCCGCAGATCTCGGCGATCCTCGGCCCGTGCGCCGGCGGTGCCGTCTACTCGCCGGCCATCACCGACTTCATCGTGATGGTGAAGTCGTCGAGCTACATGTTCATCACCGGCCCCGACGTGATCAAGACGGTCACCCACGAGGACGTGACGAAAGAAGAGCTCGGCGGCGCCATGACGCACAACGAGAAGAGCGGCGTGGCGCACTTCGCGGTGGAGGACGACCGCGAGTGCATCGCGCTCGTGCGCGAGCTGCTGTCGTTCATGCCCTCGAACAATCTCGACGAGGCGCCCCGTGTGACCACCGACGACCCGGTCGACCGGGAGGACGCGCGTCTCGATACACTCGTGCCGGCCTCGCCAAACCAGCCCTACGACATGCACGACCTCATCGGCACCGTGGTCGACGACGGCGCGTTCGTGGAGGTCCACGAGCACTACGCGAAGAACATCGTGGTGGGCTTCGCGCGTCTGGGCGGCCGCTCGGTTGGCATCGTAGCGAACCAGCCGGCGCAACTGGCCGGCACGCTCGACATCAACGCCTCGGTGAAAGGCGCGCGCTTCGTGCGCTTCTGCGACTGCTTCAACATCCCGCTCGTGATCTTCGAGGACGTGCCCGGGTTCCTGCCCGGCACCGCGCAGGAATTTGGCGGCATCATCCGCCACGGCGCCAAGCTCCTCTACGCGTTTGCCGAGGCCACCGTGCCCAAGGTGACCGTGATCACCCGCAAGGCCTACGGCGGCGCCTACTGCGTGATGGCCAGCAAGCACCTCCGCACCGACTTCAACTATGCCTGGCCCACTGCCGAGATCGCCGTGATGGGTGCCGAAGGCGCCGCCAACATCCTGTACAAGCGCGAGATCGAGAGCGCGCCCGACCCGGCGGCGATGCGCGCGCAGAAGGTGGCGGAGTTCCGCGAGAAGTTCGCCAATCCCTACGTGGCGGCAGAACGTGGCTTCATCGATGAGGTGATCCTGCCGCGCACCACGCGGAAGCGGCTGATTCAGGCGCTCGCCACGCTCGAGAACAAGCGGGACCGGAATCCGCCGAAGAAGCACGGGAACATCCCCTTGTAGGCAGAACCATGATCCAACCGCGGGTCATCGTCGTCGCGCTGTGCCTCATGGGGGCGGCCTGTAGCGACAACGGGAAGGTGACCAACACGCTGTCGCCTTGGTTCCGCCCGTCCGCACCAGCTCCTGAGGCGCCCGTGGGCGAGCCAGCGGACGCGAAGTGCTAGAATTTTCATAGTCTCGTGCCTGTCACCAAGGTTCTCATCGCCAATCGCGGCGAGATCGCCGTGCGCGTCATCCGCGCGTGCCGCGACATGGGGATCGCCACCGTGGCGGTCTACAGCGAGTGCGATCGTGCCGAGCTCCACGTGCGGCTGGCCGACGAGGCCTGGCCGGTCGGTCCGAATCCGCCGCGCGAGAGTTATCTGCGCATCGACGCGCTCATCGACGTGGCGAGGAAGAGCGGCGCCGACGCGGTGCATCCCGGCTACGGCTTCCTGGCCGAAAACGACGACTTCGCGCGCGCGTGCCGCGACGCGGGTCTCACCTTCATCGGACCGTCGCCGGAAGCCATCGAGCTCATGGGCAGCAAGACGGCGGCACGACAGGCGGCCATGGCCGCGGGCGTGCCCGTCGTGCCCGGCACCGAGACGCCACTTGACGCGAACGTGAGCGATGCGGAGGTGCTGCGGATCGCCGGGGGCATCGGCTATCCGCTGATGCTCAAGGCCGTGGCGGGCGGCGGCGGCAAGGGCATGCGCATGGTGTCCACACCGGCCGACCTGCCCGGCGCCCTGCGCGCAGCGCGCTCCGAGGCCGGGTCGGCGTTCGGCGATTCCGCCGTCTATCTCGAGCGGCGGATCATGCACCCGCGGCACATCGAGGTGCAGCTGCTCGGCGATCACCACGGCACGGTCGTGGCTTTCGTGGAGCGCGAGTGCTCGATTCAGCGGCGTCACCAGAAGGTGGTCGAAGAAAGCCCGTCGCTGGCGGTCTCGCCGGAATTGCGCCAGCGCATGACATCGGCCGCAGCGGCGGTGGCGAAGACCGTGGGCTACACCAATGCCGGCACCATCG
>JANORI010000275.1:0-6487 GCA_031415235.1 Acidobacteriota bacterium
CGCGCACACCACGCGCGGCGGGGGCCCCGGCCGTCGTCGCGCCTGGCCCGCGGGGCGGGGTCCCCGACGCGGCAGCCGCGTTGGGGTGCCGAGGCGCCTCGTCGGTCTCGGTGCTCGCCGGACTTTCACCACGGGCTGCTATGGAACACGGTGAGGCGATTGGCACGAGGGTATCGAGTGTATATCGCAAACACCCGCGCGCCGGCCCGGCACGACAGCGAGACGACGTTGTATCCTGTACCCATGCCTCTCTACGAATACCGCTGCCGGGATTGCCAGCACGGCTTCGAGCTGCTGGTGCGTGAAAGCACGACCTTCGAGTGCCCCTCCTGCCACGGACAGAAACTTGACAAGCAGTTGTCGGTGTTTGCCGTCGGCGCGGATGGACGCGGTGGCGCCGGACGCGCACCGGTGGCCATGGGCCCCTGCGGCTCCTGCGGCCATCCCGACGGCCCTGGCTCCTGCTCGGTGCACTAGTGACCGTGCTTCGACTGGTATGGCACGGGCTGGCCGTCGTGGGTCTGGCCACCGTGGCCGGGGGCGTATGGCTCGCAAGTCAGGGCCTGAGCGCCAGAGCGACGCCGGGACCGCTCGAGACCCGCGTCTCCCGTGCGGCGCGTCACTGGCTGGTGCCGGCTGAAGCTCGCGGGCGCGTCAATCCGGAACCCACCACCCCCGACACGCTCCAGTTGGGCATGGCCCACTGGGCCGACCACTGCGCCAGCTGCCACGGCAACGACGGCTCGGGCCAGACCGCGATGGGCCAAGGCCTCTATCCCAAGGCGCCCGACATGCGCGTGGCCGCAACGCAGGACCTGAGCGACGGCGAGCTCTTCGCTCTGATCGAGCACGGCGTGAAGATCACGGGGATGCCCGCCTGGGGCACCGGCACGCCCGAGGGTGAACAGGCGTCGTGGCACCTCGTGCAGTTCATCCGCCGGCTGCCGGCGCTGACCGAAGACGAGATCGCGGCGATGGAAGACCTGAATCCCCGCGGGCGCGCGGAATGGCAGGCGCTCGAAGAAGAACGACGCTTCCTGTCTGGTACACTCGATCTGCCCAAGCCGGCGCCCGGGCACGTGCATCGCCCTTGACCCTAGGAGTTTCCATGAACCGTCGCACCTTCGTCCTCGCTCTCACGCTGGCCGCCTCTGCCCTCGTTCCTGCGTTCGCGCACGAGGGCCACGACCACAAGCTGCTCGGCACGGTGACCGAGCTGACTGCCGACCGCATCGTGGTCAAGGCCACCAAGGACGGCGCCCTGTCGACCGTGGCGATCACGCGCACCACGAAGATCACGCGCGGCACGAGCAAGCTGCAGGCCTCGGATCTCAAAGTGGGCGACCGCGTCGTGGTCAACATCGGCAACGGCAAGGCACCGCTCTCGGCCAAGGCCTTCCAGGTCGGCGCCGCGCCGACGACCCTCTAGGCGCGGCGCGCGCCGCGTCCCAGCATGCCGCTGCCGACCTCCATCCTCTGCCCCGTCGATTTTTCGGACCACTCGGAGCGCGCGCTGCGTCACGCCGTGGCGCTCGCCGGCGCGTTTCACGCCCGTCTCACCGTGGTGACAGTGAACGACCGGTTGCTCGTCGATGCCACCGCCGCGGCGGGCTACGGCGAGACGCTGCGCGACCAGGTGGAGGCGGCACTGCTCGGGGCGCTGACACGCGTGCCCGGGCATACGACGCGCCTGCTGCCGGCCATCGACATCGCCACGGGCGTCGCCAGCGACGAGATTCTGCTGGCGGCCGACCGCGCGGGCGCCGACCTCATCGTGATGGGCACGCAGGGGCTCGGCGGCACCGGCAAGCTGATGTTCGGCTCAACGACCGAACGCGTGATGCACTCGACCAGAGTGCCCGTGCTCGCGGTGCCGGACTACGCGCCCGAACGCGTCACCGTCGTCGACGGCACAACGCGATTCACGGTCGGCACCGTCGTGGCGGCCGTGGGACTCGACGCCCTCGACGGGGTCGTGGCCGCGACGGCGGCCGACTGGGCCGGCGCGATGGGGGCTGGGCTCGTGCTCACCCACGTGTGCCACGAGGCACCCGCGCCGTCGTGGTGGCCGTTCTCGGGCAGCCCGGTGCCGGCCGAGTCCATCGACGGGGCCCGCGCGCAGCTGACCGCACTTGCGCGCTCGCTGCCGGGGACGGCACGGGCGGAGACCGACGTGCGCAGCGGCGCGGCGCTCGCGGGCACGGCCGCCGTCGTACACGAACGCGCGGCAGGGCTGCTCGTGGTCTCACGCGGCGGCGGCGAACACCGGGCCGGCACGGTGGCCTATCGCATCATGCGCGAGGCCGACATCCCCACGCTCGTCGTCTGTCGCCGCTGACGCGGCCTCAGTAGGCCGCGAGCAAGGCGGCGGCGGCCGTGAACCGCGGGGCGATATCCACCGGCACGGTCGTGAGCTTGTCGAACACGGCTTGGGTGTTCGGCCGCACGACGCCCAGCGTCTCGAGCATCGCCTTGGCGCCGGCGTAGTTGCCCTCGGCCTCAACCATCAGCAGGTCGCGCGTCAGCGCCGTCACCGCCTCGCGAATCTTGCTCGTCACCACGGCAAACGTGCCGTCGGCATTCACCGTGAACGCGCCCTGGTCGAGCAGGTAGTTGAGCTGCACGGCCTGGCCGCGGCCGTGGGCCTCGGTGATCCCAAAGCGGATCGAACGAAACGCCGACGCCAGAAACGTCGTGTACATCGTGTCCTGCATCGACTTCGGCAACTGCCCGTTGTCGATGAGGAACTGCAGCGCGAAGAGCCCGGCCGCGTCGGCCTTGGCCTCTTCGATGGCGCTGTAGGTGTCCTTCAGCTCCTGTCGCACGGTGGTGGCCCGGCCAGCCACGGTGATGTTGTGCGGGCCCAGCCCGTGCACAAGCTCGTGCATCAGGATGTGCGTGAAAAACGCATCGAAGGCCACGTTCCCGCGATCGGCCGGCGCCAGCGCGACCTGCGCAATCGGCAGCAGCACCCGGTCGAACTTCGCCTGCTGATTGTTCTTCAGCATCACGCGCTTGCTGCCCTTGGCCGTGACGACGCGCTCGTCATTGGGCAGATTGAACGCGGCCGTCTGCACGCCGCGATTGGCGTCGCCGGACGAGAACACGGTGTTCACGACGGCAATGGGCGCCGTCGCGGCCAGGGCGGGATTGCGGTACTTCGCGTCAATCGGCAGGTGGTTCTCGATCTCCTGCAACGCGCCGGCAAACTGCTGCAGCTTGGCCGACTCGGCCCGATCCTTGATGGTGATGAAGGCCTCGAACGCGGCCTTGTAGTTGAACCACTCGTCTTCGTAGACCTCGTACGGCCCGATCGTGGGTTCGATGGTGGCATCGAGTTCCATCCACTTCACGTCGCTCTCGTAGTAGTCGTTCGATGCAAACGCCGCGGCCCGCGCCAGGAGAAACGCCTCGAGCGTGGGCTGCGTCGTGGCCTCGGCCGCCGCGCGCAAGTGGCCGGCCGCCACCGCGAGTTCACTCTGATACTCCACGCTGTAGGGCACGGCCATCAGTTGGCGGTTGGCGCCGCGCCGGATCGTAGTGAAAAACCCGGTGGCCGCCTGACGCGCCGGCCCGGCCTGCGTGGCCAGCCAGCGCTCGACCTCGTCTTTCGTCGCGTCAGCGGGATAGAAATTCGCGGCGGCGGGCTTGGGCGGCGCGCCGGACACGAATGGCTCGTTGTGGTCGAGCCGCGACCACGGCCCCTTGTTGACGAGGAAGTAGCCGAGCTGCGCCCGCCCGAGCGGCGTGTCGTCGGTGACGAGCGCCGTGAGCATGGCCTCGTTCCCCGCCCACACCTGCCGCAGGAACAGCGCGTCCATCACCTGCGCCGCCCGCACCATGTGCGCGAGCGCGCGGCGCTCGGACTCCGGCAGCGCCGAGACGTCGGCCGAGAGATCCGTGGGCGCGAACCTGGCCGATTGCACGCCGAGGGCCGCCACGGCAGGGTCCACCCGCGCTGGCCGGCTGGCATCCGAGGGCGGCGCCGCGCCGCCACCACAGGCGCTCACGCCCACGACGAACGCTCCGGCGAAGACGAGACAGAGGGCTCTGGACATGATGGTTCAGGGGATCCGACACGGAACATGGACTAGTGCACACCCGGACTGCCGAGCAGGTGCGCGGGATCGGCGCCGAGCCGGGCAATCGCCTGGGCCCACATCTTTGTCGGTGCGCTGCCAAAAATCAGATCGGCGCCGACCGGCAGGAGCAGCCACGACGATTGCGCGAGTTCGCCGTCGAGTTGCCCCGCAGACCAGCCGGAATACCCGACCACGACCTTCACATCGCGACCAGGCGGGGTCTGCAGCGCGGTGCGAATCGCGGCGGGCGACGCCGACAGGAACACGCCCTCGGCCACCTCGGTGGCGTCCTCGTCGAGCGAGGGGCGCGACGTCAGCACCCAGGCCCGCATGGGCTCCACCGGGCCGCCCGTGAAGAGGTGCACGTCGTCGCGAATCTCGAGCTCCGGCACGGTGTGCACCATCTCGTGCGCCGGCTGCGCCATCGGGCGGTTCACAATCAACCCGAACGCACCCTCGGTGTCGTACTGGCAGAGCAACACGACCGTGCGGGAGAAGTTCGGGTCCGCCAGTTGCGGCATCGAGATGAGCATCATGGGCGTGTCGGCCACCGCTTGGTCGTGCATGGATCCATCCTACTCCACGGCCCTGCCTCAGACGAGGACGGAGCGAGTCGCCTGACGCAGGGCGCCTGGTTCGCCGCGCTCGCCACACTCCCTGGCCGTCGCGCCGCCCATTCGAGCCACGCCCTCAGCCTCGCGCGATCAGATACGGTTCTTCGCCCAGCTCACGGCATCCTTGACAGCCGGCGCGGTCGCGCTGAACGCGGCGTTTTTCACGCCGCCTCCGGGTCGCTCGAGCACCGCCACCTCCGCGCGATCCCCGGATGCGCCAATCGCGAGCGCCAGGTTGCGACGCAGCTGCGACATCGACGCATGCGTCAGCGCGCTGCCCGCCACGAAGTCGTGCAGGCGATGGTCAGGACGCTGCCATAGGGCAGCGGCGTCTGGCGCCTCACGCATTGCCTGCGGCTGCCATGCCGCGTCTGCGGTGCGCGCCGGAGCGAGATTCCAGGGACACACCTCCTGGCACACGTCGCAACCGAAGAGATGGCCAGCCACCGCCGCTTTCTCGCGACCGTCGAGCACGCCGTCCTTCTCGATCGTGAGGTAGCTGATGCACTTTCGCGCGTCCACCTCGCGCTCCTTCACGATGGCGCCAGTGGGGCACGCGTCCATGCAGAGCGTGCACGCCCCGCACTGGTCGGCGATGAGCTCGTCTGGCGTGAGCGGCAGCGTGGTCGCGATGCCGGCCAGCAGAATCCACGAACCGATCTCGGGATTGATGAGCAGCGAGTGCTTGCCGATCCATCCGAGTCCCGCGTACGCGGCCACGACCCGTTCCTGCACCCAGTGCTTGTCCACGAACACCACCGCATCGAACGGCTGCTCGGTGGACGCCTGCATCCACGCCAGCAGCGCCTCGAGTCGCCCGGCGAGTACCACGTGATAGTCCTGCCCGCGCGCGTAGCGGGCCACCGATGCCGACAGCGGCGGCGTGGGATCTGGGCCGGTGTAGTAGTTCGTCGCGGTCATCACGACCGACCGTGCACCAGGCAGGAACTTCGTGACGTCGGCGCGCACCTCGGCGGAGCGTTCCACATAGCGCATCTCGCCCGCGTAACCGCGCCCAACCCAATCGTGGATGCGCTCGAGTTCGACGAGCCCCACGGCTGGCGCGATGCCACACAGGTCGAACCCAAGCACGCGCGCCTGCGCCTTGACGGCCGACGACGTCAGCACGGCCGGTCAGCTCGTCGGTACGTGGCGGGGGTGTTCAGCGGCGAATCCGAGCACCGCCTGCTCTGACGGCGCACGCCAGGACATGGACGATCGGCTCGCCGGACCGGCAAGACGCCTACCGGAGGAGTGGAGCCGGCATGACGGAGCGAAGTTGAGCCGATGATCACCCCCGCCACGTCACGACGGGCGAAGGCGCTATCGAACACGACCTACGACGAGCGCGCTACGAGCTGCCGCAGCACGTACGGCAGGATACCGCCGTGACTGAACGCCGTCAGCTCTTCCGGCGTGTCGATCCGGCACATCGCCTGGAACGTCTTCGCGCTGCCGTCCTCCGCCGTGGCCGTCACCGTGACCTTCGTGCGCGGCTTCAGCGCGGCCCCGGCGCCCGTAAGCGCATAGGTCTCGCGCCCCGTCAGCCCGAGCGATCCCGCCGACTCGCCGTCGAGGAACTGCAGCGGAAGCACGCCCATGTTCACGAGGTTGCTGCGGTGGATGCGCTCGTAGCTCTCGGCCACCACCGCCTTCACGCCGAGCAGCATGGTGCCCTTGGCCGCCCAGTCGCGCGACGAGCCCGAGCCGTACTCTTTGCCCGCCAGCACCATCAACGGCACGCCTGCCGCCTGATACTTCATCGATGCGTCGTACATCGGCATCACGTCG
>JANORI010000276.1:0-3702 GCA_031415235.1 Acidobacteriota bacterium
CGGCGGCTGTTCTCGCAGTAGTCGATGCCCTTCTCTCGCGCAAACGCATCCTGGATCCCGCGGAAGTCCACGAAGACGTGCGAGTACTGATGGATGAAGAGCGCACCGCCGTAGAGCAATTCGTAGCCGTAAATGGTCTTCCACTGATAGCTGGCGGTCCACGCGGCGTAGCTCTCTGTTGGCAGTGGATACGTCGGCGAGCCGAGACCCAGCGCATACAAGAGCATGGCCTCGTCGTAGCCTTCCCAGCGGTAGGGCAGAAAGCCGCGCTCGGGCATCCACCCATGCGTGACCGTCGCTCCGCCGTTGCACGCCCAAGGCCAATCGACGCGGCGGTAGAGCGCGTCGGCCAGCGTACGAATCTCCCGCTCGGCCTCGCTGTCCTGGTTGAAGTACACCGCGGCCGCCAGCATGCCGGCGAGCAGAAAACTGGTGTCCACCGTCGACAGCTCGCACTGGCCGGCGCGGGCTCCGGTCGTCATGTCGAGGAAGTGGTAGTAGAACCCCTTGTACCCGGTCATGCCCGGCGCTGTTCCCTGGGGGCTGGTCCAGAAGAACCGAAGCAGCGCCAGCGTGCGCTCGACCGCGTCGGCACGCGTCATCCATCCCCGCTCGACGCCAACTGGGTAGACCGCCAGCGCGAAGCCCACGGCCGCGATGCTCGCCGGAGCGCCAGGCTCGCTTCGATCTGCGACGAGCCCGTTGGCAGGGCTGGTCTCGTTCATGAAGTAGGCGAACGAATGGCGCTGCAGCGCATCCAGCCTTGGCTCTCCGGCGTCGGGTCGAATCACATGGCTTACAGACCCCATCGCCAGTTCCGAATCTCCGGCATGTCCTCACCGTACGTGGCGATGTGTTGCTTGTGCTCGACCAGCTTGTCGCGGATCGCTTGCTGAACGTGGGCGGCGCGCGGAGCCAGCGCGGGCACGCGGTCGATGACGTCGGCGACCAGGTGAAAGCGGTCGAGGTCGTTCAGCACGACCATGTCGAAGGGCGTGGTCGTCGTGCCTTCCTCCTTGTAGCCGCGCACATGCAAGTTGTGATGATTCGTGCGGCGGTAGGTCAGCCGGTGGATCAGCAACGGATACCCGTGATACGCAAAGATGATCGGCTTGTCGGTCGTGAACAGGGCGTCGAACTCCTCGTCGCTCAACCCATGGGGGTGCTCGCTGTCGGGCTGGAGCTTCATGAGATTCACGACGTTGATCACCCGGACCTTCAGGTCTGGAAAATAGCTCCGGAGCAGCCCGACCGCCGCCAGGGTCTCGAGCGTCGGCACATCCCCGCAGCACGCCATCACGACATCCGGCTCGCCACCGTGATCGTTACTGGCCCAGGGCCAGATACCGAGACCGGCGGTGCAGTGCGTGACGGCCGCGTCCATGTCGAGCCACTGTGGCGCCGGTTGCTTGCCGGCGACGATGAGGTTGACGTAGTTGCGGCTGCGCAGGCAGTGGTCGGTGACCGAGAGCAGCGTGTTCGCGTCGGGCGGCAGATAGACGCGGATGACGTCGGCTTTCTTGTTCACCACGTGGTCGATGAAGCCGGGGTCCTGGTGGCTGAAGCCGTTGTGGTCCTGCCGCCACACGTGAGACGTCAGCAGGTAGTTGAGCGAGGCAATCGGGCGCCGCCACGGAATCCCGTTCGAGACCTTCAGCCATTTGGCGTGCTGATTGAACATGGAATCGATGATGTGAATGAACGCCTCGTAGCAGGAGAAGAACCCGTGGCGTCCGGTCAGCAGATAGGCTTCGAGCCAGCCTTCGCATTGGTGCTCGCTCAACATCTCCATCACGCGGCCATCGGGCGCGACGTGGTCGTCGCCAGGAAGGATCTCTGCGGTTGAACACCGATTGGTCACCTCGAACACGGCGTTCCACCGGTTCGACGTCGTCTCGTCAGGGCTGAACACGCGGAAGTTGTCGGGGTTGGCCTGGATGACGTCGCGGATGAACTCGCCCTGAACGCGCGTGGCCTCACCGTCCACGGCCCCCGGCTGCGGCACCGCGACTGCGTAGCCGCGGAAGTCCGGCAACTGCAGGTCGCGCAGCACGAGGCCGCCGTTGGCGTGCGGATTGGCGCTCATGCGCCGCTCACCTGTCGGCGCCAGTTTCGCAAGCTCAGGGATGAGCCGGCCCGCCTGGTCGAACAACTCCTGCGGCCGGTAGCTCCTCAGCCACTCCTCCAGAATCGCCACGTGGCCTGGCCGGCTCATGTCGCCCATCGGCACCTGATGCGAGCGGAAGGTGCCCTCCGTCTGCTGCCCGTCCACCACCTTCGGGCGCGTCCACCCCTTGGGCGAGCGGAGGATGATCATGGGCCAGCGCGGACGCGCCGTGAACCCGTTCGCGCGGGCGTCTCGCTGGATGCCACGAATGTCGGCGACGACGGCGTCGAGCGTCGCGGCCATCCGTTGATGCATGTCCATCGGGTCGTCGCCTTCGACGACATGGGGCACGTAGCCGTAGCCTCGAAAGAGCGCCTCCAGCTCTTCGCGTGGAATCCGGGCCAACAGCGTCGGACCGGCAATCTTGTAGCCGTTCAGGTGCAGGATGGGCAGCACGGCGCCGTCGTGGACCGGATTGAGGAACTTGTTGGAGTGCCAACTGGTGGCCAGTGCGCCGGTTTCGGCTTCGCCATCGCCGACGACGCAGGCGACGAGCAGGTCGGGGTTGTCGAATGCCGCTCCGTACGCGTGCGACAGCGAGTAGCCGAGTTCGCCTCCCTCGTGAATCGAGCCTGGCGTTTCGGGCGCGACATGGCTGGGAATGCCGACGGGGAAGGAGAACTGGGTGAAGAGGCGCTTCATCCCCTCTTCATCCTGCGAGATGTGTGGATACACCTCGCTGTAGGTCTGCTCGAGATACGCGTTGGCCACCATGCCGGGACCGCCGTGCCCGGGGCCGGCCACATAGATGACGTTCAGGTCGTGTGCCTTGATCACGCGATTGAGATGCACGTAGATGAAGTTCAAGCCCGGCGTCGTGCCCCAATGGCCCAACAGCCGCGGTTTGACGTGCGCCAGCGTGAGCGGTGTCTTCAGCAGCGGATTGTCGTAGAGGTAAATCTGGCCGACGGACAGGTAGTTGGCAGCGCGCCAATACGCATCGATCTTGCGAAGTTCTGCGGGCTCGAGGGAAGGCGATTGTGTCGTCATGCGTCACGGTCCTTTGCCGGGGAGTCGAGGCCGAGCACCCGCGACACCGCACGAGCAATCATCACCTCCTCGTTCGTGGGCATGACGCGCACGGTGACCTGGCTCGAATCCATGGAGATCACGGCCGCGTGCGCGGCGTTGCGAGAGGCGTCCAGTTCGATGCCAAGGAAGCCCAGCCCGTCACAGATGCGGGCGCGAATCGACGAGCTCTGCTCCCCAATGCCGGCCGAGAACACCAGCGTGTCCAGCCCGCCGAGTGCCGCGGCGAAGGCGCCTACCGCCTTCTTGGCCTGATAGCAGAACAACGCCACCGCTTCCGCCGCTCGGACGTCGTCGGCTTCACGTGCGATCAGGTCGCGCATGTCGGAGCTGATCTCCGACACGCCGAGCAGCCCAGACTGGTGATTGATCATCTGGTCGAACTGTTCCGCGGTCATCTGTTCCGTGCGCGCCAGGAACGACACCAGTCCGGGGTCCAGGTCGCCGGTCCGCGTGCCCATCACCAACCCGGACGCGGGCGTGAATCCCATGGTCGTGTCGATGCT
>JANORI010000277.1:0-5365 GCA_031415235.1 Acidobacteriota bacterium
CATGCACGACCTCGCGCTCGACCGGCTCGATGTGATTCACATCGGGAAAGAGACCTACCCGCTCGGCGAACGTGTGCGCGCCGTGGCGTTCGACCGGTTGCAGCAGGACCTCACGGCGTTGCGGTAGCGCGCGGCTGCACCTGCCGGATGAGCCACAGGTCGGACCGTGGCATCTGATCGTCGGACACGCCGCGCTGCGGGCCGCGAGGCTGCTCACCAAGGACCGGATCATTCGCCGGGCCTACACCGCGGCGTTCTGGTGACGCGCCGCCGTCGATTCGTGGTCCGTGCGCGCTTACGAAAGCCGTCCGCGGCCCTTGCCGGGCTGAGCCGAGGGTTCGCGTATAGGTCCGGTGCGGGAAACCAGCGGGTGACAAGTGTCACCCCATCTGGTACCGTGCAGCCATGAAGACCGTGACGATTCGCGACTTCCGCACGCGGCCCCGTCAGGTCCGGGAAGCGCTCGGCGAGGCGGGTGACGCGGTGCTGACGGCCAACGGCCGTCCGGTGGCGGTGCTCGTGCCCACGAACGCCGCGACGCTCGACCAGACGTTGGAGCTGCTGCGCCGTGCGCGGGGCCTCGAGGCCCTTCGCGCACTTCGTCAGGACAGCCGTGCGCGGGGCCTCGAACGGCGCCTGTCGCCGTCGGGCATCGACGCCGTCGTCCAGAAGACCCGGCGGGTCCGGCGGACACGTACGCGGTGAGACGCGTTGTGCTCGACACCAACGTCGTCGTGGCGGGCGTGTTGTCTGCGGCTGGCCCTCCGGCGTGGATCCTCGACGCCGTCCTGTCAGGCGACCTCGAGATGGCGTTCGATGGGGCGATTCGCCTCGAGTACGACGACGTGTTGCACCGGCGCGAGTTCGGGTTCTCCTCTGCGCGCGTGGCGGAGCTGCTCGCCGCGTTCGACCGGTTCGGCCTGCTCGTGAGTGCGCCGCCCCGGTTGAACGTGGCGCTGCCCGATCTCGACGACGAACCGTTCCTGGCCGTCGCCGCCGCTACCCGTGCCACGCTCATCACGGGGAACCTGCGTCACTTCCCGATGGCTCGACGGAGCGGAGTGGTCGTGTTGTCGCCGCGCGAGTTCGTGGACGGGCTTCGGCGGTAGAATCCCTGCGGTGCCGGTCCCTCCTGGCACCCGCCTCGGTCCCTACGACGTCGTCAGCCCGCTCGGGGCGGGCGGCATGGGGGAAGTGTATCGGGCATGCGACACGCGCCTGGGCCGACGTGGCGATCAAGGTGCTGCCGGCCAACGTCGCGACCGACGCGGACCGCCGCGCTCGGTTCGAGCGTGAGGCCCGCGCGATCGCCGCGCTCTCCCACCCGAAACATCCTCGCGCTGCACGACATTGGCATCGAGGGCGACACGCTCTATGTCGTGACCGAGCTGCTCACGGGCGAGACGCTCGCAGATCGCCTGCGCGGCGGTGCGCTGCCCGTGCGCAAAGCCGTGGAGATCGCGAGTGCGATCGCGCGCGGACTTGGCGCGGCGCACGAGAAGGGGATCGCGCATCGGGACCTCAAGCCCTCGAACGTATCGACTCGGTCGCCTTCCGCTTCATCGCCGCCCGCGCCGGCGCACCCCTCGTGCCGCTGGGTCATCGACAGATCCTTGTGCCCGGGTGGGTAAGCCCGAACCTCACGCCAGGCGGCGGCCGGTCCTCGAGGCCGCAGGGGCGGAAATCGGCCGCCCGGGGAGAAATACCTCGCCACTTCGCCGTTACCCAGGACTAATCGCGTCCGCGCGACGCTAATCGCTATACTTCCAGCGGTTTGTCCCTCACTCCCGGCACCCGATTAGGTTAGGCGTCTTCGAGTTGGCCGAATTGCTCGGTCGCGGCGGTATGGGTGAGGTCTATCGGGCCACTGACACCAAGCTGAAACGCCAGGTCGCCATCAAGGTCCTGCCGCCGTCAATGGTGGCTGACCCTGATCGGCTCGCCCGGTTTCAACGTGAAGCCGAAGCCTCGCTTCGCTGAATCACCCCAACATCGCCGCGATCTACGGACTCGAAGAAAGCGACCCTTCGGCAGGCTCAGGGCAGGCGGGCATCACCGCGCTGGTGATGGAACTCGTCGAAGGAGAGGATCTGTCGCAACGTATCGCGCGCGGCGCGATTCCGATCGATGAAGCGTTGCCCATCGCGAAGCAGATCGCGGACGCGCTCGAAGCCGCGCACGAGCGGGGGATCATTCACCGCGATCTGAAGCCCGCGAACATCAAGGTGCGTGGCGACGGCACGGTGAAAGTTTTGGACTTCGGGTTGGCGAAGGCGATGGAGCCCGTGGGCACACGGTCGCCGAGTCTGTCGATGTCGCCCACGCTCACGACGCCGGCGATGACACAGGCCGGGATGATTCTCGGCACCGCTGCGTACATGAGTCCCGAGCAGGCGCGCGGCAAGACGGTGGACAAGCGCGCCGACATCTGGGCGTTTGGTGTCGTGCTGTTCGAGATGCTCACCGGGAAGCGCGCATTCCCTGGCGAGGATCTGGCGCACACGCTCGGGGCCGTCGTGAAGCTGGACCCACCGTGGGATGCCGTGGGTCCAGACGTGCCTCACCGAGTGCGTCAGGTGCTGCGCGTCTGTCTGCAGAAGGATCTGAAGCAGCGCGCCGGCGATATCCACGACGTGCGCCTCGCGCTCGAGGGCGCGTTCGAGACGACCGCGTCGCAGACGATGGTGCCGGCCGGTCCGCGAGGCGGGCTACTGGCGTGGATGACGTCAATCGCCGCTCTCGCAGTGTTGGGGATGATCGCGCTCGCTATTCCAACGGTGCGGCATCTGAGCGAGACAGCACCACCTGCGCCGCCCGAGACGCGCCTCGACATCGTCACGCCGGCCTCCGATCAACCTGCGGCGTTCGCCCTCTCGCCCGACGGCCGGCCGGTCGTCTTCGTGGCGTCCGGCGACGGCACGTCCCGCCTGTGGCGGCGGTCGCTGGCGACGACGACGGCCCAACCGCTCGCGGGCACCGACGGCGCGCTCTTTCCGTTCTGGTCGCCCGACAGCCGCGCCGTGGGGTTCTTCGCCGATGGCCAGCTGAAACGGATCGACCTGAGTGGCGGCGCGCCGCAAACCGTCGCCACGGCCGGAATTTTCCGCGGCGGGACCTGGAATGCCGATGGCGTCATTCTGTTCTCGGCAAGCGCCGCGAGCCCGCTGGTCCGCGTGCCGGCCTCGGGCGGCCCGCCGGTCGCGGTGACCACCCTTGCCCGGCAGACCAGCCACCGATTTCCGTCGTTTCTGCCCGATGGCCGGCACTTCCTGTTCTACGCGATAGGGACGCCGGACACTGCGGGGATCTACCTGGGGACGCTCGACGCGCCCGACACGCACCGACTGACGGCGGCCGACGCGGCGGGCGTCTATTGGGCGTCGCCTTCGGCCTCCGCGGCGGGCTGGCTGCTGTGGGTGCGCGCGGGGACGCTCGTGGCCCAGCGCCTGGACCTGGCCCGGGCGGCGCTCACCGGCGACCCGGTGACCCTGGCCGATCCGGTGGTGGTCGATTCGAACATGTCTGCCGCCGCGGTGTCGGTGTCGGCGAGCGGGCTGGTGGCGTATCGAACGGGCGCGGGCAGCCGGCGGCAACTGGCCTGGGTGGATCGGTCGGGGAAGGCCCTCGGTCCGCTGGGCGCGCCCGATGAGAATGACCTTCTTTACCCCAGCGTGTCGCCCGATGGGCAGCGGGTGGCGGTGGCCCGCACGGTGCAGGGCAACACGGACCTCTGGCTGCTGGACGGCCCCCGCACGAGCCGGTTCACGTTTGACGCGGCGCAGGAACGCTTCCCCATCTGGTCCCCCGACGGCCGTCGGATCGCGTTCCAGTCGGCGACCAGGACGGGGACGCGCGACCTGTATCAGAAGGCGGCCAGCGGCGCCGGCGCGGAGGAGGTGCTCGTGGCCTCCCCGCAGACCAAGATCGCCATCGACGGGTCCGCGGACGGCCGGTTCCTGCTCTATCACAGTATCGACCAGCAGACGGCCGCGGACCTCTGGGTGCTCCCGCTCGAGGGCGATCGCACGCCGTGGGTGTTCCTGAAGACCCCCTTCGAGGAGCGCTACGGCACGTTCTCGCCGGACGGGCGCTGGGTGGCCTACACCTCCGCCGAATCGGGGCGTATGGAGATCTACATTCGGCCGTTCACGGGGCCCGCGGCCTCCGGCGCGGCCGCCACCGCGGCGGGCGGGCTGTGGCAAGTCTCGACCGCGGGCGGCATCTATCCGCGATGGCGGCGGGACGGCACAGAACTCTACTACCTCGGGCCTACGGGGACGATGATGGCGGCGCCGATCGCGGTCACCGGGGCCACGCTCGCGCCGGGCGCACCGGTGGCGCTGTTTCCCACGCGGATCGTCGGCGGCGGCACAGACACCGGCCAGGGTCGGAACTACGACGTGACCCGCGACCGGCGCTTCCTGATCAACGCCGTGCTGAACGAGGCGGCCGCGTCGATCACGCTGCTGATGAACTGGGCGCCGGAGGCAAAGAAGTAGATTCGCGCCGAGGATTACTCCCCGTACGTCGCAAAGGGACGATCCTGCTGCCGTCGGGTTTCAACCTCGCTGCTGCGCCGTTGACTCGGGAGTCACGTTCAGCCACGCGGGGCGGGAGATGGCGGCCGATGTCGGACGCGCTCCGGCGTCTGCGCACGGACCGCGGAGCGCCCAAACGACTCACGGAGCGCTGCGCGTTGCACGCCAGACGTCCCGGTTGCCTTGCCTGAGCGCCACGGTCAAACGCACGACGGTGTGTGGGCCCTGGGGGTCGACGACACCGTACGCGGCGACCTCGACCCCGTGCTCAGATCGGACGCTACGCTGGCCGGCGAGGGCCAGGCCTCGAGCGGCGTTCGCCAGCCACTCGTCGCGCGAGTCGATGCGGCCATCGGCCTGATGCACCCACGAGAACGATGCCGTGAGGAGCCCTTCCAATACGGGGCGGTTCCGCTGCTCGAGTGCGATGTTGACGCGTTCGGCCGCGGCCTGAATCGCCTGGACGACGGTTGGCGACACGGTCGGCGGCTGCGGTGACGTCGTCCCGGACGCCGAGACCTGCAGGGCCTGGGGCCGCACGGTGGCGACGAGCGTCAACGTGCACACGGCGACCGAAACGAGTCGCACTCCCACTCCGCCGCACAATCGCGTCGCCATTGGCCCTCACCCCCGGCACCCGGCTCGGCCTCTTTGAAATCGTCTCTGCCCTTGCCAGCGACGTGAAGGCCCTACGCGCCCTTCCTGCCGACCGGTACCGGAATGCCGGCCACCTTCAGATTGACCATGTAGAGCGTTGACCGAGTGGTGAAATAGAGCGTCTTCCAGTCGTCGCCGCCGAAGGCCATGTTGGTCGTCGCGGCCTCGCC
>JANORI010000278.1:0-1895 GCA_031415235.1 Acidobacteriota bacterium
GTGCGCCTACCCGCGCCGCCACGCAGCACGATGCAAAAAGAAGAAGTGTGGCTCGTCGTGACATGATGCCTCCCCTCGAACGGATCCCCGCAAGAATACGCTTCGAACACCCATGCCTAGCCCGGATTATTCACGAAGTTGAAGACGAAAAAGCCTCCGCGTGTTAGAAACAGCTTGTCTGAAGAGCAGTTTCAGCACACAGGAGGCTTTCTCTTGGCTACGAACGGTACGACACAGCGTCTGCTCTTTCCAGGACTTTTTCGCCGCCCTGTGGTGGCCCAGTTCGACCAGCCTCACGCCACGTCGGACGCCGGTGCCGTGTTGCTCAAGGCCGCCGACGAGCAACTCGGTTTGACCCAGCTGATTGCTGACAGCATCTACGACCCTCGGCGAGGCGGCAGCGTCGTGCACGAGATCGAGGATCTGATCCGCCAGCGTGTCTTCGGTCTGGCCTGTGGCTACGCCGATTGCAACGATGCCGCTCGACTGGCGCACGATCCCATCTACAAGCTGCTCTTGGATCGGGATCCCGTCGAAGGAGACCCGCTCGCTGCTCAGCCGACGCTGTCGCGCTTCGAAAACAGCGTCGGTCCTCTGACTCTGTATCGCATGGGAGTCCGCCTGGCAGACCGCGTCATCGAGCGCCACCGGCAACGGCTTCGTGGTCGTGCTCGTCGAGTCACCATCGATCTCGACCCGACCGAGGACCCGACGCATGGTGCGCAGCAGCTCTCCTTCTTCAACGGCCATTACGACTCTCACTGCTTTCTGCCGCTTCTGGCATTCCTCTCCTTCGATCGAGAGTCCGACCAGTATCTGTGCGCCGCGATCCTGCGACCCGGCAACGCTCCCGACCGGCGGGCGGCCGTGCCGCTGCTCGAGCGTCTCGTCGAGCGAGTCCGTGCGGCTTTCCCCAAGGCGCGCATCCGAGTGCGACTCGATGCCGGCTTCGCTGCACCCGTGGTCTTCGCTTTCCTCGATGCCCAACCGCGCTTGGACTATGCGGTCGCAATGGCCAAAAACCAGGTCCTCAAGCGCCGTGCCCATCGTCTGATGGGCACCGCCCGAAAGCTCTCCAGGGCGAGCCGCAAGACGGAACATGTCTACGGGGAATGTCAATACGCCGCTAAGACATGGCCGTACAAGCGACGGGTCATCATCAAGGCCGAGGTCGTGCGACATCCCGGACGCGATCCCAAGAACAACCCGCGATTCGTGGTCACGAACCTCAAGAAAACGCCGCGCTGGATCTACGAACGTGTCTACTGCGAGCGGGGCGACGTCGAGAACCGTATCAAGGAGGTCAAGCGCGGCGTCCAGATCGATCGCACAAGCTGCTCGAGCTTCCTCGCCAACCAGTTTCGCGTCCTCTTGACCGTGGCGGCCTATGTGCTCATGCAGGAGATCCGCATCCACGCCAAGAACACCTCTCTGGCTCGCGCCCAAGCCACGACGCTGCGTGAACAACTCTTCAAGGTCGCCGCCTGGGTACAGGTCTCAGTACGCAGGATCGTCCTGCACCTGCCCGAATCCTTCGCCTACCGTGACGTGTGGCAACGAGTCGCGGTCGCACTCGGCGCCCAACCCGGATAGCCGCGGCGAGGTCTCGATCATCCCCGACACAACCACCTCGAGGTCGAGGCAGCACCAACACGCCCTTACGCACCATTCACGCGCGCGCGACGCCTGATCGCACACTGCCAACCGACTTGAAACCTCCGGCCAGCCCAAGATCACCATCAATCCACCACCCAACCCACTCACGGTCATCCGAAACGCGATACTCTTGCCGGTCGTGAATAGTCCGGGCTAGCATGCAGAGTACGCACTCAGCGCTCCAGCCACAGGGTCACCGGGCCATCGTTCACCAATTCGACGTGCATGTGGGTGCGGAA
>JANORI010000279.1:0-10359 GCA_031415235.1 Acidobacteriota bacterium
GAGCGTCGGGCCGCGACATCGAGAGCATCACGGGATTCGCGCTCGGTACGGCTCGACACGTCTGGCTCGAGCACCTCCGTGCGAAGCGGGGGGCGCCGGATTCACTGGACGTCGATCCGGAGGCGCCGCGGGCGCGCGAGGACGCCGATCCCGAAGACGTCCGGTGCCTGAAGCGGTGTCTGTTGCATCTGCCACCGGAATCCCGACGGCTGTTCATGGACTACTTCGCGGGCGCGGGCAAGAACAAGGAGCGGCGGTCCCGAATCGCCAGCACTCTTGGCGTGAGCGTCAATGGCCTTCAGCAGCGAGTCGGCTCGCTGCGGGCGGCATTGAGACGCTGCCTTGGCGCCTGCGCGAACGTGTCAGTGACCCGACCCGGCCCGGATGCCGATAACAGAGGAGAGCCGTGACGACAACAGACATCGGCCACGATCCGGCCACTCGGCGGCAGCGCGCGGTCGACTACCATCTGGGCCGTCTGAGCGAGGACCAGGTCGCCACACTCGAGGCCGAGTACTTTTCCGATCAGTCGGCTTTCGATGCCGTCGACCATGTGGCCGACGAGTTGGTGGACGACTACCTCAATGGCCATCTGGACGACGCTGCGCGCGCGCGTGTGGAGTGGCTGGCGGGATCGCCCGAATGGCACGATCGACTGCGATTCGCGCGAGCTCTTCGAGAACATGCGCGCGATGGCCTGTACGTCGAGGCCAGTCCCACGCTCTGGGCCAGGCTGACGTCGCTATTCGAACCGACGTCGTGGCAGCTCGGGATGGGTGCCGTGGCGGTGGCGGCGGTGATGCTCGCGGTAGGCACGAGCCTGTGGACGCAACGCGAACTCCGTGTCGCGCGCGATCTCGTGGCTCGCGTCGATGCCGACCGCGAGGCAGCCGTCGCGACCGCGCGCTCCGCGGAAGCGCGCGCCACCGAGCAGCAGGCCGCGCGCGAAGCCGTCGCCAGGCAGCTCGAGTCGGTGCTGAGTCTTGCCGTGATGCTCATTCCAGGCACCAGGAGCGATTCCGGGGCGGTCGTGCGGATTCCAGAGCACGCCTCGCTGGTGCGGTTCACGCTGGTTCAAGACGATCCTCTGCCCTCGGGGATTGTGGGCGCGCGATACGTGCTGGATCGCGGCGGCGTGCAGGTGGCTGGCGGCGAGGTGCCCCCGTCTGCGATCTCTGCGGCGGAGGGGTCTCTGGTCGTCGCGGTCCCGACGGCCGCGCTGGCTGCAGGCCAACACGAGATGCGGATTTCGCTGGCCACGACGCCAGGCCGGTTCACGGACTTTGCGTCATACGTGTTTGCCGTCGTCCGGTAAGCTCGTCTGTGTCGGTCACCTCCGTCGTCAGGCGCAGACGGCCACGGCCACGGCGGCGTAGATGCGGGTGCCGCCGTGGAAGTCGGTGAGCGCCACCTTCTCGTCGGGCATCGTGTTGTACTTGCCGCCCACACCGCACACGACGCCCTGCGACCCCACTGCCGCCAGGAACGGCGCATCCGTGCCGTAATAGCGGTACGGCGCCACGGCGCCGACCTCGGGCGCCCGGTGCATCACGCGCTCGTGGGCATCGCGCACGATCCGGACGATCGGCGCCCCCTTGTCGATCTCGAAGGCATCGGTGCGATTGGTGTTCGACGACGGGGGCGGCGCGATCTCGGCCTTCACCTGCGGATACTGGCGCGACAGCGCGTCCAGTTCTCGGCGCACGTCGGCAAGCACGCCCTGGTCGGTCTGCCCTGGGCCGTACCGCACGGCAACCTTGATAGTGGCGACATCCGGCACCTGGGGCGTGCGCCAGTCGTGATATTCGCGACCGAGGCCGGCGCGCATGGAGCCGATGTTGAGGCGGCGCACGCTCGCGTGCTCCAGATGCGACGGCCCAGTGAAGGTCATGCGCTTCAGGCGCTCGATCACGAGATACATCGTGTCGATGGCCGACACGGCCTCTTCCGCTTTCGACATGTGGCGCGTGTCACCAAGCGTGTGGACGGCAAATTCCACGTTGGCGGCATGCAGCGTCATCACCGCCAGATCCGTTGGCTCGCCCACGATGAAGTGGTCCGCGCGCATGCCCTCGGCTACGAGCTTCTTGGTACCCACGCCACCCTGCAACTCGCCCACGACCAGCGCCAGCACCAGATCACCGCGCAGCCGCACGCCGGACCGTACGACGGCACGGGCGGCGCCGACGAAGGCCGCGCACGAGGCCTTCATGTTCGACACGCCGATGCCGTGCACGAAGCCATCACGCACGAGGCCGCTGAACGGATCCACCGTCCACCCGACGCCCACGGGATTGGTGTCGATGTGTCCGTTGAGCATCAGGCTCTTGCCGCCGCCCGTGCCCTCGAGCACGCCAATGGCGTTGAAGCGTCCTGACTCCACTTCCTGCAGCCGCGCCTCGAGGCCGAGCGCCTGCAGGTCGACGACGAGCTTTCGCGCCAGCGCGCTCTCTTCACCGCCGGCGCTGTACGAGCGCATGCGAATCATGCCTTGCAGCAGCGCCAGGTCGGCCCCGTCGTTCACCGCCGTCAGCACGCGGTCGGTGGGCGACGGAGTCTGGGACGCAGTCACGCGGGCTGCGAGCGTCAAGGGTGCAACGGCAATCAGTTCTCTGCGAGTCAGCACGCCAGATACCTCTCGAATCGGAGCAGCCTACCACGGCGTTCCTTTCTGACCCGCCGTCAGAGTCGCGTGGAACATGATAGAAGGATCAACGCAGGCATAGACGACGAAGGGACACGCACATGACACGACATTGGTTGCGCGAACTCGGACTGACGGTGGCGATGGCAGCTGTGGCGGCGGGCGCGGCCCTGGCGCAGCCGGCCACACCTCCGGTCGCCACCGACACGGTGGCCACGGAGATCGCCGGCGTGGTGGCGGCCGGCACGAAGGTGGAAGTGATCAAGTCGGGCTTCACGGGCACGGAGGGCCCTGTGGGCCTGCCCGACGGCAGCCTGATCTTCACCGAGACCCAGGCCAACCGCATCACGCGCATCGACAAGGACACCGGCGCCACCTCGGTGTTCCTCGAGAGTACCAATGGCTCCAACGGGCTTGGCTTCGACGCCAAAGGCCGGCTGATCTCGGTGCAGACCACGCCTGGACAGGCGCGCATCGGCGCGGTCTATCCCAAGAGCGCGGTGACCACGATTACCGACAACTTCGAGGGTAAGCCCTACGGGCGACCCAACGACTTGGTCGTGGCCAAGACGGGGGGCATCTACTTCAGCGAGCCCGGTCCCAACGCCACGCCTGGCCAGCCGCCGCCGGTGCCGGCGCTCACGCCGGCCGTGTACTACGTGTCGCCAGCCGGCAAGGTATCGCGCATTGCCGAGGGCATCGAGCGGCCCAACGGCGTGATGTTGAGCCCCGACGAGAAGACCCTCTATGTGAACAACACGAGCGGCGAGTACCTGCTGGCGTTCGACGTGAAGGCCGACGGCGCGGTGGGTCCGCGCAGGAACTTCGCAAAGTACGGCAAGGTCACGGCCTCGGCGACCGGGACGTTCAATAGCGGCGCCGACGGCCTGGCGGTGGACGCGACGGGACGCGTGTATGCCGCGACCGCAGCCGGCATCGAGGTCTTCAGTCCGCAGGGGCAGGCTCTTGGCGTGATTCCCGTGGGCCTGGCGCCGCAGAATATCGCCTTTGCCGGCGCCGACAAGAAGACCCTCTACATCGTGGGCCGCGGATCGGCCTTCAAGGTGCGCCTGCTCACCGAAGGCTACAAGGGCCGCGCGAAGTAGCGTGTCCCAACACTAGACCGGCAGCGCGACGGGGTGACGGCGCTGGATCTCGGCCGCCAGGGCCAGCACCGTTTCCTCGTCGCTCGGACGTCCCACCACCTGGATGCCCACGGGCAAGCCTCGTTCGTCGATGCCGCAGGGCACCGACGCCACGGGCAGGCCGGTCAAGCTCAGCAGGAACGTGGGCGCGAACCAGTCCACGTAGGTGCGCATCGCCTTACCGGCCACTGTGTCTGGATAGTTCTGCTCGACCGGAAACGGCGGCACGGCCGCAGTGGGAGTCAACAGGCAGTCCGCGCGCGCGAAGACCTCGCGCATACGATGCCACAGACGTCCGCGCGCGTGATGCGCCGCGCCGAGCGCCCGTCCATCGATAGCCAGACCGGCATCGGTGTTGCCGCGCACGTTCACGCCGAAGCGGTCGAGGTCGGCGAGCCTGTCGAACATGCTCGCGATGAACCACTCGGCGCGCAGGGTGATGAAGGCATCGCGGAACTCGCTGAGGTCGAGCGTCAGGTCTTCAACGAGTAGGTCTGCCGATGCCAGCGACCGGACCACATGCGTGCAGGTGGACGCGATGGACGGGTCCATCCCGATGCCGGCGATGTCAGCGCAGTACGCCACTCGAAGGCCGGAAGGCGTGCCGCTGCGTGCCGCCGCGACGAAATCGCGGCCGCGCGTGGTCCGACCAAGTGGGGCATGGGCCGACGGCCCGGCCATGACCTGCAGCATCAGCGCCACGTCTTCCACAGTGCGCGCCATCGGGCCGCTGACCGACAGCGTGTCCCACACCCAGTCGCAGGGATGCTGGGGCACGAGGCCCGGCGACGGCCTGAGGCCCACGACGCCGCAGAAGGCCGCCGGAAGGCGCAGCGACCCGCCCAGGTCAGTGCCCTCAGCCAACGCGATCATGCCGGCCGCCAGCGCCGCCGCGCCGCCGCCGGTGGACCCGCCGGCACTGAGCGCGGGATTCCACGGATTGCGCGTGCGGCCGAACACGTCGTTCCAGGTGTTCGCGCCTGCCGCAAATTCCGGCGTGTTGGTCTTGCCGAGTACGACGGCGCCCGCCTCGCGCAGGCGCGCGACCACGACCGCGTCGGCGGCGGGCACATGGTCGGTGAAGATGGGCGAGCCGTAGGTGGTGCGCAGGCCCGCCACCGGCGTGATGTCCTTGATACCCACCGGCACGCCGGCCAGCACGCCCACCTCTTCGCCGCGGGCCAGCCGGGCGTCGATGCCGCGCGCGTCGTCGAGCGCACGTGGGTTGAGTGTGACGACGGCGTTGAGCGGGCCGTTGACGCGCTCGACCGTCGCCAGCGCCTGGGTCACGACGTCGACGGCCGACACGTGGCGGGCACGCACCGCGGTCGCGATCGCGCATGCGCTGGTCGTGGAGGTGATCTCCGCGCTCATGGCTGTAGCCTGCCGTCCGTGCCGGCACGAAGATGCCGCACCATGTGCACTTCGTCGTAGTACGCCCCCGCGATACACAGCGCTTCTGGCGCCACGCCGTACGACGTGAAGCCGAACGACTCGTACAACGAGGTGGCGGCCCGGTTGCCGGCCGTGACCGTCAAGGTGACCTGTCGAAGGCCGCGTATGGCGTCGGCGGCGTCGAGTTGCTCCTGAACGAGCGCTCTGCCGATGCCGGATCGCCGGTGCTCCAGACGCACGTACATGCTGCGCAGCGCCGCGCGATGCTGCTCCTTGATGGACTCCTCTCGGTCCAGACGGGCCATGGCGACGAGGACCCCGTCGACGAAGGCACCAAGCAGGTGCCGGCCGGAGTCCGCCTGCAGCATGCAGCTCACGTGTTCGGTGGTGCGCGTGCACTCCTCTTCGTAGCTCGACCCGAACGCGGTGGGGCTCTCGCGCAGGGCCAAGAGGCGCAGATCCAGATAGGTAGCCGCGTCCTCGGGGCCGAGCCGGCGAATCAGCATGGCCGTCATGCTAGCGCGTCGGCGGGCGGTTCCGACAGGCAATGCGAGCGCCCGAGTGGCGCGGCGACGCACGTCTCGGTCATCATGGGGTCGTGGATTCCGTGCCGGCCGCGTCGCTGCTCACCGTCCTGATGCTCGTGCTCGGGGTCGTCATCGCCGGCGTGGGCGTCGTGCTGCTCCCACTGCCGGCAATTCCGGCGCTCGGGGTCGTCTACGTGGGCGTGTTCCTGGCGGCCTGGGCTGACGGATTCGCGCGCATCGGTTGGTTTTCGCTCGCCGTGATGCTGGCGCTGACCGTGTTCGGATCGCTGGCCGACAACGTGGCCACGCTGGTCGGCGCACGCAAGGCTGGCGCATCGTGGTGGGGTGTGGCAGGCGCCGGCGCCGGCATGGTCGTCGGGATGTTCTTCGGCCTGCCCGGCATCATCGTCGGTCCGGCGGTCGGCGCATTCGCGGTTGAGTACGCGCGGAATCCTGACTTTCGCGTTGCTGGCTGGGCCGGGGCGGGCGGGGTGTTCGGCTTCCTGCTCGGCACCGTGGCCAAGTCGGCGTTCGGCATGCTCATCGTCGGCATCGCGGTGTTCACTTACTTGTTCTACTGATGGCGACTGCTCGACGCTGTTCTGGATGCGGCGCCTCGCTTGGCGAGCCGACCGACGACGACCTCACGGTGGTCTGCCGTTTCTGCGGACTGCGGCAGCTCGAAAGCGAGACCACGCGGCACAACCGCAAGCAGATCACGACGCATGCCGTCGCCATCCGCTACGCCTACGAAGTCGACGGCAAGCCCCTCGACCAGGAGGTGCGCGGCGGCGGATCGTCACCCGCCATTTCGGCCCGCTCGGTGGCGGCCGGCGTCGCGTTCAGAACGCGCTTCCGATGAATGGCAGCATCCGGCCCCAATACAACACCATGAACCAGGAGATAAGGGAGACGGCGCCGACGATCTTGAACGGTGTCGGCATCGGCTCTTCCGGCCCAATCGTCAGCGCTCTCTGCCCTTGCGTGGTTTCGAAGTACAGCACGTTCAAGCCAGAAATCACGAGGAAGAGCATCTTCATCCAGAAGGCGATGTTGGTCACGTACTGTTCGGGAGCGCCCACGATGAAGATGACTCCCGTGATCAGGTTGATGACGAACCCCGCGATCCCGTACGGGAGCATCTGCTTCAGCGCAAGCAATGGCATTTGCTTCAGGAAGCCCATGAGCCGCAGGTCGAGCATGCCAACGACGCCCAAGAGCAGTGACAGCCCGATGAAGTGTAACGTCTCGCAAGTCGGCCACGTCCACGGCCAGTACCGTACCCACTGGGAAGGCGCCGTGGCATGGAGCCAGACGGCGAACTGCTGCAACTCGGCTATGAACATGGCCTACAGCGGCGCAGGCGTCAGATAGGCCATGAAGCGACCGGCCGTGATCGCGCCGGCCCACAAGATGAGCGAGGCCACCGCCAGGGCCCTGGCGGTCGAGGTGACGACGGTGGCGTCGGCCTCCTGGCCGTACACCGTGCGACGCAGCATGACGACAACCACGGTCGCGCAGGCGATGAAGCCAAGCTTGACGAAGAACACCGTGGTGGTCCCCTTGGTCGTCGCGTCAGCGCAGAACAGCATCACTCCGGTGACGGCGGCGATCACCGCCCCGGCCCACAGGGCTTTGAAAAACACCACCATCGGTCCCAACGGGATCTGCGGTGCCACGCCGAGCAGCCGTAGATCGAGGGCAGCGTTTGCACCGACAAGGATTCCCATCCCGAGCGTATGAGCGGTCAAGACCGTGGGGTACGCCCACACCGAGCTTGACTCGCGAAGCCAGGTGGAAAACGCGCCGTTTTCGAGCAAGAGCAAGAAATCGTGCACGGTCATTCCTTCCCCACCATAGAACTGCGTGAATCCGAAACGTCCTTGGCGACCGCGTTCATCCGAGCGGAATCCTTTCGATGCGGTCGGTCCGCGGCTCGAGGACTCGCCGATCCGTCGCTCAGCGTCGCCGGCCTTCCCTAGTCGAGGGTCTTCACGCGGCCTTCACCAGCCGCTTCGAGCGCCGTGGTCATGCCGGCCGTCAACCCGCCGGCCGGCCGCTGCACGCCGACGAGGATGTAGCCGTCCGACACTTCCGGGTCGTAGAGCGGCGGCAGACGGCGCGGCAGTTTGGCGCTCACAAACAGCGTCAGCACCGTGGCCAGGAGCGCGCCGAGCATGGTCAGCTCGAAGATCACGATCAGGTTCGGCCAGTTCGCCACAATCGGCATGCCGCTCGTGACGATCGGCCAGGCCATCTGCGTGCTGCGCGTGAGCCAGTAGCCACCGCTCAGCCCGAGCGCGCCGCCCACCATCGCCAGCCAGGGCATCCACGTCGCTTCGTGGCGGCGGCTGAACTCGTACTCCTCGAAGGGCTCCGACGACATCACCTCGATGCGGGCGTCGGCCACGCCCGCGGCGCGCAGTCCGTCGACCGCGCGCTGTGCGGTCTCGGGATCGCTGTAGAGACCGTAGATGGCCGTCACAACCGCGCCCTCTCGACGTCGGTCAGGCCATCGGGCGCATGGGCCGCCTCGACCGGGTGCGGCTGGTTGCCCACCTTCATCTCCCAAATCGAGATGATCGGCACGAACTTCGCGAACAGCATGTAGAGCAGCGCCATGGCCGCGAAGGTGGCCACCATGATCATGATCTCGGGCGCCCGGGGACCGTAGCTGCCCCAACTGTAGGGCAACTGCTTGTAGGCCAGGCCCGGCACGATGATGAGGAAGCGCTCGAGCCACATCCCGACGAGCACGCCGAGCGAAGCCACGATGATGCCGGGCATGGTGCGCAAGCGGCTGAACGACAAGATGCTCAACGGCAGCACGAAGTTACACACGACCATGGTCCAGTAGAGCGGTGCGAACTCGCCACGCTGCGTGGCCCAGAACACGGCCATCTCCGACGGCTCGTTGCCGTACCACACGGTGAGGCGTTCGGAGAAGACGAAGTAGCCCCACAGCAGGCTCATGAGCAGCAGCAGTTTGGCCAGATTGTCGAAATGCAGCGGATGCAGGTAGCGCTCGAGCCCGAGCATGCGGCGCAGCACGGCCATGGCGATGATGAGCGCGGCGATGCCGCTGAAGATGGCGCCGGCCACGAAGTAGGGCCCGAAGATCGTGGAATGCCACATCGGCACATGCGCCATCGAGAAGTCGAACGACACGATGGTGTGCACCGAGACGGCCACTGGAATGATGGCCACGGCCATGATCTGCATGGCCGCTTCGAGCCGATGCCACTGGATGGTGGTGCCCCGCCAGCCGAGCGCCAGCGCGCCGTAGACGCGCGTGCGCCAGCCGGTGGTGCGATCGCGAATCAGCGCGAAGTCGGGAATCATGGGCAGCAGCAGGAACAGCAGGCTGCCTGTGAGATAGGTGTTGATGGCGAAGAAATCCCACACGAGCGGCGAGCGGAAGTTCGGCCAGATCTCGCGTGCACTCGGGTAGGGTGCCAGCCAGAAGAACAGCCACGGCTTGCCCAGGTGGACGATCGGGAACATGGCGCCAATCATCAGCGCGAACACCGTGATCACTTCGGCGCAGCGCGTGACCGGCCGGCGCCACCGCGCGTTCACGAGCCGCAGGATCGCCGAGATGAGGGTGCCGGCGTGACTGATGCCGATCCAGAACACGAAATTCGTGAGGTAGAAGCCCCAGTAGACCGGCCAGTTGATGCCGGCCACGCCGATGCCATACCAGAGCTGATAGGCCCACGCGGCCGCGCCGCACAACACAATCGTGGCCAGCACGAGCGCGATGCCGTAGAACCACACCGTGGTGTGGAGCAACGGGCTCATCAGATCATCGGCCAGCGGGTTATTGCGTGTCCGGTTCATACCACGACTGCTTTTGGAGGTAGGTGACCTTCGGTTCGGTGCCCTGGTCTTCGAGCAGCTTGGTGCCCCGGGGCGAATGCGAGAGCCGCGCCACGCGGCTCTCGTGGTCGTTCAGATCGCCGAAGATGATCGCGCCAGTGGGGCACGACTGGGCGCATGCCGGCTGCAGTTCGCCGTCCTTCACGAGCCGATCCTCGGCCTTGGCCGTGGTCTTGGCCGACTTGATCCGCTGCACGCAGAACGTGCATTTCTCCATCACGCCGACTTCGCGCACCGACACGTCGGGGTTCAACTGCAACTGCAGGGGCTTTTCCCACTGCGGGTTGAAGAAGTTGAAGAAGCGCACGTTGTAGGAGCAGGCATTGCCACAGTAGCGCGTGCCGATGCAGCGGTTGTAGACCTGCGCGTTCAGTCCTTCGTCGGTCTGATGGCTGGCGTAGGTGGGACACACGGCCTCGCACGGCGCGTTGTCGCAGTGCTGGCACATCACCGGCTTGAACTTCACCTGCACGTCCGGGAAGTCCCCCTCCCAGTAGCGCTCGACGCGCAGCCAGTGCATGGCGCGGCCGCGCGCCGCCTCGGTCGCGCCCACGGTGGGAATGTTGTTCTCGGCGTGGCAGGCCGTGACGCAGGCCTCGCAGCCCGTGCACGCATCCAGATCCACGACCATGCCCCAACGATGCGCCATTAGTGGCCGGTCCTCTCGATGTTCGTGGTGAATTCCGACGCGCGGCGCCCGAGCGCCAAGGCGCGACGAGCGAGAATACCAAGCCTGTATTTGAGCGAGGAGCAACGCCGGCGGTCGGGA
>JANORI010000280.1:0-2264 GCA_031415235.1 Acidobacteriota bacterium
GGCAGCCGTAGTCCTGGTGGGCCTCGCGCTCGGTGCCACCGCTTCAGCCCAGACGCCAGAGCCGACCAAGCCCGGCATTGCGGAGAGTCCGACCATCATCGTGCTCAAAGGCCTGATGGTGCCGCAGTTCGAAGTCGAGATGCGGCACTTCGTGCAGGCGCTCGGCATGAATTGCGGCGGCTGCCACGCGCGCGGCAACTTTGCCAGCGAAGACAATCCCCGCAAAGCCACCGCGCGGAGGATGATCGAGATGACGCGCAGCCTCAACCAGCGATTCTTCCCCGGCTTTACGCCCGCCGAAGGAGAGACGTCGCTTGGCCGGGTCACGTGCTACACGTGCCACCAGGGCGCCGCGCAACCCAAGGCCGGGGCGCCGGCGCCCGTCGAGTAGACCACCGCCTCAGCCGGCCCCCTTCGCATCGGTCCACTTGCGGCCGGCAAGATACTCGGCGATGGCCGTGTTGTCGATCGCGCTCAACGTGGGTCCATGAATCGACATGACCGAGTCTCCGAACTCGTCGTTCGGGTCGTTGACGATCCGCCCGATGGCCGCGGCGTCGCGCCGCGCGCCGATGTGCGTCAGCTCCGGTCCCGTGTGCCCACCGTCGCCATCGAGGGTGTGACACGCCACGCACCGGGTACCATACTCTCCCCTGGGAAAAGCCCTCATGTCAGCCATTTGGAGCCCGTGCGGCCGCCGGGCTGTGCTACAAGAAGGAGTACGTTCCCTACCCTGACGCCGTGAGCCTTGCCCCCCTGATTGCTCGACTCGGCCACGGTGCACAGCCGTGGCGCGCGCCGCTGGCTCAGTCCATGATCGTCGTGATCGGAGGCGACCCGGCCCGGCGTCAAGGCACGTCCGCACGTGTCCTGGCACAGTTGGCTGCGTCGTATCCGGGCGCGCAGGCCGTGCGCACGCCGCCGCCAGCCCAGTGGCCCTTCACCCATCCGCTCGTGGAGGTGCCCGCCCCCGCTGGCGACCGCCGCGTGATCTGGATACCTGACCTTCACGAAGCCTTCGTCAACCACCAGGGCAACTCGACGCGCCTCGTCACGACGCAGCCGCTGTACCTCCTGCAACTCTGGGCCGACGCGCTGCGGGCCCGCACCGACATCACCCTCGTGGCCACGGCCGATACCGAGACGATGCGCGCGCACGCGAGCGAGGCGCTCGACAGCCGTGGGCCGTGGCGCGACGTCGCGTTTGTCGAGGCCGCCGAGGGCGACGCGACCGCGCCAGCCGGCCATGATGAGACACCCGCGCCCGGGTCCTCGTCACTGGCAGCAGCCTTCCGTTCGCTGGCGCCGGCAGAGCGACTCGGTGCCGCCGGCCGCGCCCTGGACGAGGCGCGCACGCCGGCGCTGCTGCTGGCGATGGCCAGCGCGTGCATGGAGGTCAATGACCTCGACAATGCGGGCGACCTGCTCGCCGAGGCCATTGGCATGGCGCCCGAGTGGACCGCCGCGCATTTCGAATACGGTAAGTACTGGCTCCGCCGCGACGACATGGTCTCGGCCTCGGCGGCGTTTGGCCGCGCGTCAGAGCTGATGCCCACGTTTGCTTCGGCTGCGGCCAACTGGGGGGCGACGCTCGGCGAGCTCGATCGCCCAGGAGAAGCGCTCGCCGCGTTCACACGCGCGCTCGACTCCGACCCCGACAACGCGCAGGCGATGAACAACGTGGGCGTGGTGACGCGTGAGCTGGGGCGCCTCGCCGAGTCGGAAGCCGCCTTTCGGCGGGTCATTGCCCTCACCCCAGAGCTCGCGTTCGGGCACTACAATCTGGGCCATACGCTGTTCCTACAAGGTCGCTTCCAGGCATCCCTGGCGGCGTATGCCGGTGGGCAGCAGAAGGACCCGGCACGGAATCCTGTTCAGGCAAGCCGGCTGGCGTTGGCGCGGCTGGCCACGGGAGATGCCGGCGGCGCCCTGCGCGACCTGAAGCAGTGCACGGCGAACTTGTCGCGCGACTATCGACGGCAGGTGCTCGCAGATACGCAGACCGTGGCCTGGGCGCTGCTCTCGGCGGCACCCGAGCTTCGCGACTGGCGCGTGGTTGGCGACTGGCTCGCGGCCGAAGTGGCAGAGTCGTAGGCTAGGGTAGAGGGAGGACCATGGGCAACAATCATCGGACTCCGACCAGCGCCGCCCCGAGCCGTCCCTGGAGGCCAGGGTGGCTCAGGCACGTGCTCGACGACCGCGGTATTCGGCTGGCGACGGGCTTGGCCGTCGTCGTGGCGATTCCGGTGGCCGTGCTCTTCTAC
>JANORI010000281.1:0-2475 GCA_031415235.1 Acidobacteriota bacterium
GCCCGAGGAGTCGGGGCCGCGAAGCGCCATCGTGTCGGTCATCGCGCGGACCAGCGATTCGAGGCGCTCCTCAGAGCCTCCGCGTTCGACTTGGACGAATCCGGTGATGCCGCACATGGGTGGGAGCGCTTCGCCAGCTGCGGCGAAGCTAGGCGATTATACTCGGCGAAGCCGGGCCTGCGCCCGCGGTCGGCGCATCCATGAGCGACAGGTAGAGCGCAGCAGCGAGACTCGGCTGTGTGCGAGGGCGCCAGCGAGGCCCGCAATCCGCCAGAGGCCCCGAGCCGACTTCACGACATCGAACGCCCGCACAGGCACGCCCGCCGCCTCCAGTGGTTCGGCGAGCGGGCCGCGCGCGCCGATGACCCAGACGGCCTGCGTCCATTCGGGGGCGACCGCGGCGATACCCGCGGTGAGGCGCCGCATGAACAGCTCGGCCCCACCGTGTTCGAGCGTACCGATGAGGTGCACGATGTGCCGGCGCGATGCAACGCGTGCGAGGGTGTCACGGGCGTTGCGCGTACTGGAGGCGCTAATAGTGGCGGTAGGGATCATTCAGCGGCCGACCGATCGCGTCCGCGAGCACTATACGACAGGGACGTCTGGGTCGGTCCGGTGGGCGTCGGTCGGTGATGGTCGCAGTGCGGCTGCGCGCGACGCAGCGGTGAGCAGTCCGGCCCAAGGCCGCCGTCACCGAGCCGGCGCTGTTCGCGCCGGATGCTACTCGCGTACGCCACGCACCAGGGTGTGCAGGTCGCGGAACTGCAGCGAGGCGACCACCGCGCGGACGCCGGTGTCAGCACAGGCGCGCGTCAGGGCGTCGAGACGCTCGTGCGGCACGGCCGACGTGGAGACGACCACCTGCGCCACCTGACCCGAGGCCAGCAACGTGGCGACCTGCTCGAGGCTGCCGAGCACAGGCACGCCGTTCACATTCGTCTGGTACTTGCCGCGATCGTCGTCGATGAAGCCGATGATGGTCCAGTCGAGGTCGTCGTTCGCGCGCACCTCGCGCAGTACCATCACACCACCCGCGCCGGCCCCATAGATCAAGGTGCGCGGGCCTTGTCGGGAGTCGGCGACGAGCAGCTCCCCGAGCGCCCTGAACAGCACACGGCTCCCGCACAGCAGGCTCGTGACGAGCAACCAGTGAATGGCGAAGACCGTTCTCGAGAAACCCTCGAACCTGAAGAGGAGGAGCACGACCAGCATCGCCGCCGCTGTCGCGATCGTCGTCGCGATCGTGATCTTCAGCAGGTCGCGAATGGAGGCGTGCCGCCACGAGTCCTGATACGTCCCGAGCGCGCCGAGCACAACGACGTGCGCCAGCAGCACCGGGAGCAGGGACCTGGAGAACACGGCGAACTCGGCGTCGAGCGACGCCTCGAAGCGCAGCAGGTAGGCCGAGTAGTAGGCCAGCGTCACGAGGGTGGCATCGAGCGCAATCGTCCCGATCTGCTTCTTGTACTGGAAGTCGGTCACCATGCGTACGACGGCCGTGTCGCCCTTGTGGGGATTTACGCGTTGGAGCCCGAGCTTGGCCCCCAGGACGGCGAGGCCGATCATCAGCAGGCCCACCAGCGTGACCGTGTACGGGAGGCCGTACCGGTACGACAGCGTCGCCACGAGGCCGGATCCGAGGGCCATGCCCCACAAGGCGAGGACCGCGCCGCGCTCGGACATTCCGAGCGACACCAACCGATGCGAGGTGTGGTCGCGTCCGCCCTGGGCGATGGACCGGCCCGCCAACGTGCGGAGTAGCGCCACAAACAGCGTGTCGAAGATCGGCACCAGCAGGATCAAGACCGGCAGCATGATTACGGCCACGGTGCCGCGGTTATACGGCAGGGGCCCGACGACGTTCAGCCCTCCAACCAGCATCCCGATGAAGAGACTGCCTGCGTCGCCCATGAAGATCGAGGCCGGCTGGAAATTGAACACCAGGAATCCCGCCAGGGCGCCACACATCGTGGCGGCCAGCCGCGCGCCTTCCAGGTTGCCGTCGATCACGAAGAAGTAGCAGCGGAAGGCGGCCGCGATCAGGCCGATCCCCGCCGCGAGACCATCCATGTTGTCGAGCAGATTGAAGGCGTTGGTGACCCCGACCAGCCACACGATGGTCAGCACCTGGTCGAGCGGCGACACGCCGGTGATGCCGAGGCGGACACCACTGGCCACGACCGCAGTCGTCACGACCAACTGCAAGAGAAACTTGACCTGCGGGCGCAGCGGGCGAGAGTCATCGAACAGACCCACGGCCCCGAGCGCCGCGGCACCGGCGATGAGGGCGAGCGCGCCCCACGAGGCCGGCGGGTGCAGCGCCGACACCAGCAGGAACGCTCCGGCAATCGACACGCCCCCGAGCATCGGAATCGTGCCGCGATGCCACCTGTCTTCCTTCGGCGTCGCGACCGCGCCCGTCAGGTGGGCCACTGGCCGCACGACGTATGTCAACGCCATCGACAGCAGGAACGC
>JANORI010000282.1:0-4753 GCA_031415235.1 Acidobacteriota bacterium
GAATCGCCGCATCTGCATGGATGACCGCCGCCAAATGATACCAGCTTCGACGGACCGGATTCCGGATGTCAGTAGAGCACGGCGACTTCGCCGCGTTCGGCGATCAAGCGGTCGAAATGGCCGATCAGCAGATCGCGCCGCGCCATCACGGCGTCGATTTCGCCGCCGGTCAGATGGTCTTGCACTGCCTCCTCGAGTGCTCGCTCCGAGAGCGCGCGCACCTGCTCGAGCAGGTGTCGGTCGCAGGTGCTGATGGCGCTCGGCGTCATCAGCGGCTTGGCTAGCCGGAAGGCACGGGTGAAGTCGAGCATCACGAGCTGCCAGCTCTTCGTGAACACGACGTTGCCCTTGTTGCGATCGGTGTCGCGCACGAGTTCGGCAAAGACCCTCATCCGGCCGTACTGCCGCGACAGCTCGATCGCGCCGCTCGGGGGATTGGCTTTCGTGCGCTGGCGCTCCTCCTCGTCCATGAGCACGTCATCCACCCACCATGACAGTGCGCCTGGCCTCCCGATGGACCGCTCCACCGTGGCCGGCATCATGTCGGCAAGTCCCAGCAGCCGTGCCAGGCGCCAGGCGGCGATATTGTAGCGGTAGTGATCGACAAAACGCATCTCGTCGGGCCGACGGAGGTTGCGCGGCACGTCGGCTCCGACCGATTGCCTGACCACGGCCTGGAACGCGGCGTCGTGCGTACGCGTGCCGTCACTGAGCGTGACGCGCAGTGCGCCGGTGACGCCTTTGCCAATGGGCCGGCGCGACACCACCTTCGCGGTACGAAGGAACATCAACTGGGCATCGACGTCGGGCACGACGGTCACCGCGGCCGCCACGGGCGACGGAGCGGGCGTCTGCGCGAACGACGGCGTCGAGGGCAAGCACCCCAGGGCCGCGACGAGCCCGAGCGCGACGCGGGACGAGCGGAGCGGCATGCGAGTCATACGGCCGCCATCCTGACACACTTCAGTTGCCTGTGGCCGCCTTGGCGGCCGCCGGCCTGATGATGGCGTAGCCGGCAGGCCCACCGCTTTGAAGCGCTTCATGAGTTCCGCGGCGGGCGCCTCGTCGGGCTGCTCGGCCTGGAACTTCACCTTCACGTAGCCGCTGAGCGCCCCGGTCACGGCCGGGTCGGCCAGCGTGGTCTTGTCCATCGTGAGGCAGTTCTTGCACCACGTGGCCCACATGTCGATGAGCACGGGCTTGCCTTCGCGCTCCGCCACCGCCAGGCCTTCGGCCAGCGACGCGTGCCAGCCTTCCTTCAATTTCTCTTCGACACTCGACGACACGTCGGCCGCATCCACCCACTGATTGGCAAACAGGCCGTAGGCCAGGTAGCCGTAGTACACCGCGGTGCCAAGGATCAGCACGCCGAAGCCCTGCTTCACGCGCACCATCCACGGGCCGGGCTTGGGCAGCGAGGCCAGGCCGGCGCCGGCAAACGGCCACGGGATGGCCATGCCGATGCCGAGGAAGAACGGCAACGCGAGCGCCGCGCTGGTGCCGGTCGCATACAAGTTGCTGGCAAAGAGCACCACCTGAATCACGACCGGCGCCACACACGCGCCGGCCAGCAGCGCCGCCACCGTGCCCATCGTGAACGCCAGTGTGAAGCTGCCCCGCGCGGCGCCGCCGCCGACGCCGCCTGAAAACCGCGAGAAGTCGATCTCGAAGACGTCGAACATCGCCAGCGACAGCGCGATGAAGAGCACCGCGATGCCGAGATTGAACCACGGCGACGCGTTGATGGTGCCAAACGTGCTCGCCGTGAGCACCACCACCAGACCGAGCACGCCGTAGACAAACGCCATGGCGCCGCCGTAGGTGAGGCCCAGCAGGAACCCCCGCTGGCGCGAGCCGGCCTGCGCGCCGGCGCCAATGATGGCCAGGTTGATCGGGATCATCGGCAGCACGCACGGCGTGAGGTTGAGCGCCAGTCCGCCAAGCAGCACGATCAACAGGATCGCGAGCAGGCCACGGCCTTCGAAGAGGCCCTGCTCCGTGATGCCTGCTTCGGCGTTCTGGATGAACGTCATGAAGTCGGAGGTGCCCAGGTACCCGCCGGTGGTGGACACCACCGTGAACCGTTCGAGCTCGGCCAGACCGTTGCCGCCTGCCGCGGTGGGCGCGGCCGGCGTAATCGGCGCAAACACCGGCGCCGCCTGCGGAGGCACGTCGCCGGTGCCGAACGCAATCGCCCCAAGCACATCGGCGTGCTGCGGGCTGACCGCGGTGCCGGCCGGCACGACCTCGAAGGTCCACTCGGCCTTGGCCGAGGTCGGTGCGAAGCACACTTTGTCGTTGCACGCCTGGTAGCGCAGCACGAAGGGCACGACGTGCGGCCCGGCCGCGAGGTCGGCGGCGATGGTCATCTGCGCGCCGATGGTGAATTCCCGATCGAAGACGAGCAAGGGCTCGGGCAGCCCCTCCTGCGGGAAGTCCACGGCCTTCGGAAAGACGACTTCCGTGCCACGGATTCCGGTCGGCGGTTCGAGCGACAGTTCGGTGGGAATGAGCGATGGGTCGCGCGGCTTGTTCGACTGCACGTGCAGCCCTTCGGGCAACGTGACCTGCACGGCGGCACGCACGGTGCTGCCGGCGCGCACGCGGTCGCTTTCAACGAGGGTCACGATCTCGACGGGCACTTTCCTGAGCTGCGCGAAGGCGTCTGCACTCACCAGCACGGCGAGGGCCACCGCCCCCAAGAACACGCGGCCGGCACGGGGGAGGAATGATCTAGACATGAGCCTCTCGATAGTAACTCGCGCCTGCCCGGATGGCCGACGCTGTTTGGACGCCGGCGGGCAGCGGCGGTTCCGCGGTTCTCGCCCGGCCGTCAGCGGCTAGCGCCAGAACGGCGGGAGGCCCGCCACGGTCTCGCGGACGATCGCCACGGCCGCGCGCCGATCCGCCGCGGACGGGCCGCGGCCACGCACGGGCGCGTCGGGACGCGTGAGCCTGGCATGAATGCGCCGGTAGATCTCGGCGCGTACGCCGCCTGGAAGCGCCGCCAATGCCGGACTGTAGATGAGATAGCTCACGGGATAGCGGAAGAGCCGCTTGCGTAGATTGAACTCGCGCAGCGAACGCCCCGTGGCGTCCCGTGGGCCGCGGGCGGCAAACGTGCGGGCAAAGCTCGATACGCCTTCCACCGGCGCCGGCAGCGGCACCTCGTTGTCAAACGTCAAGTAGTCGACCAGGTCGGCAAGGTCCACGACCAGTCCTGGGTGCGCCAGCACGTTGTCCGGCATCGCCGCGGTGGCCACGCGCGCCTGCCAGGCCACCCGAGTGATGAGGTTGGCTGTCTGCGTCTGGTGCTCGAAGGTCATCAGCGCCACGATGTCGCTCGTGGGCGCGAGGTACCCGGCCGGATCAACGACGCCGAAGAGAGTCGTGAGGTTGCGCGCCGACTCGCGTACGAGTGACGCCGGGTCGGCGGGATTGGCGGCGACCGCGTTGGCACGGGCGGCAGGCTCCCCGCGGCGGGCCGTCACGTACCACCCGCCCCACCGCTCGGCAAAGGGCGTCGTCTGGTCGGCGATGATCGCCGACTCGTCGCGCAATGGCGCGCCCGTGGGACCGGGAATCACCGATCCGACATAGATGCCGGGCACGCCCGCCGTATTCGGCCCGTGATGGCACTTCAGGCACGTCTCTGTCGTGGTGAAGGTGGGCGCGCCACCGACGCCGAAGGTCATCGCGTAGAACACGGGACCACGCACTGGATCGAGGGCGATGGCCTCCACGCCCGGTGTGCCGGGCACGTGGGCCACCATCACGTCGTCGCTGAAGTACACGGCTCGCGGCCGCGAAGGCGAGATATGAGGAGCCTGCAGGCTCGTCTTCGAGAAGACGAGCATCTGCGACTCGACCGGCACCTCGAGCGCCGCCAGTACGGCCGCCAGATACCCGTGTCCGCCCGAGCCGCGTCGTAATGTGGCTTCGCCGCGGGCGAGACGCCCGACAAGTCGCGCCACGGCGTCACCAGCCGGCACGACCGCGGCCATGGCCGGGTGGTCGACGGCGATCGGCGGTTTGTAGCGGCGCGCCGGAGCTTGCGCCGCGGCCAGGGCCGCCGCCAGCGCGAACACGACTAGCGCGCCGCCGAGAGTTCCGCGTCCGTGCACCGCGTCCATCGCGTTAAAGTCTACAGGGACGGCGATCCCGCTGCCCGTCGCACGAGCGCCAGGGGCACACCGCGTCCACAAATACCAAGGGCGGGCCCGAAGGCCCGCCCTCATCAGCGTGACGTCGTGGAAGGCTCGGTCCCGAGTCCCCCAGCCCTCAGGATCAGAACTCGAACCGGAAGCCGAGCTGCACCGCGCGCGGGTCGAGAGTGGCGATGATGCGGTTGTACTGCGTGCCGTTGACGATGTTGAAATTCGACACCGGGTTGCCGTTGGTCAGGTTGTAGGCGTCGAGCATGACGCCAACGCGGTAGCGGCCGGCGAACACGAAGGTCTTGTCGAGCCGGACGTCGAGAATCGGTACGGTCTCCGAGTACTGGTTGTCGAGGTCATCGAGAAAGAACTGCACGGTTCCGGCATTGGGCAGGCTGGCGGAGATCACGCGGGTGAAGCCGTAGCCGCTCTGCACGCGGTAGTTCACCCCGACACCGATGTCGTACTTGAACACGTAGCGGCCGGCGATGCGGGCCTGCCAGTTGGTGGTCTGCTGGCGGTTCGACACGTCGGGGCGCACGTTCTGGAAGAAGCCCACGCCCAGGGGGTCGGTGATCAGCGGATCGGCGGCGGCG